>JAJZEJ010000731.1:7957-14218 GCA_021828635.1 Chloroflexota bacterium | reverse complement strand
CGCGCCCGTGCTAGCGGTCTATGGCAGTCAGGACCAGAGTATTCCCATGTCTGACATCGAACACGTCGAGCAGACCTACAAGAATGCGGGTAAGGATATCACCGTCAAAATCTACGATGCCGGTCACGCCTTCCTCAACCCGATGCACGGCATGGGTAATGAAGAGGCCAGTGCCGATGCATGGCCGCGTGCCATTCACTTCCTCAAAGAGCATCTCAAATAGCACCCTGCAATCCAGCGGCGATGCTGTTCTATAAGATCGACGTTCTGTAGTAAGAACAAAACAATACAGAACGGCATCGCCGCTAGATTGCAGATGATTTTTTTCAGGGGTATTGTTCTCTCTTCACTCATATTTGGCCTCTGTCATATTCCAGCTGCCTTACCATCCCTGCACGGCAATTATCTTGCCACCACCGCTTTTGTCATTGCTAGTCAGGGAACATTCGGACTCGAACTCGCCATTCTTTTCAGCCGCACACGCAACTTACTCGCGCCAACCATTCTGCATGTACTCATAGATACCATACCTTACTAGATAATTGAGACTCACCAGGAGTGAAGAGATAATCTGAGAAATTATTTTTGTAGGTGAATGTGGTAAACTATCCACATTAATTGTTTGCCAGCCAGAGCCGGAATGGTTGATTAGCATAAAGGAACAAATACGATGCATTTTTTAGATGCGAGATTCCTGGCTTACCTCGCTATAGCAACGCTACTCATTGTGATACCTGGCCCTGATACAGCTCTCGTCATACGAAATGCGTTACTCTCTGGAAGGCGGGCAGCTTCTTTCACAACATTTGGCATCGGGGTTGGAAGCGTCGTATGGGCTGGCACATCAGTGCTGGGAGTCGCTGTCCTTTTTGAACATTCAGTAATTGTCTTCACACTTTTCAAGCTTGTTGGAGGCGCATACCTTGTTTATCTTGGTCTGCGCAGTCTGATCGGCAGTATACGAAAGAACCAACCAACCGGGCCTGTGGCTCCTGAGATACCTGCCATCAAGCCAACTCATCTTAGTGATCTGGCAGCTTTTAGACAGGGACTCTTAGGCAATTTGTTGAATCCGAAAGCTGGAGCTATCTTCGCCACAGTCTTTCCCCAATTCATCAACCCCGGCGATTCTCCACTTCGGCTGTGCCTGATGCTGCTCGCCTATGAAGCTATCCTTCTCATCTGGCTCAATACTTACGGTTATTTAATTAGTAAGGCCGGCAAAAGTCGCATTGGCATCCGCATACGTGAGAATCTCAGCCGCGTCACGGGGGTAGTGCTAATTGCACTTGGCATTCGACTGGTACTTGAGCGCCAATAAGCCACACCATTCGCTCAAGCATAGTTGACAATGGTACCCCTATAGCGTACCATTACTGAGGCGGCTTTATACGAACCAGACCGCTTACAAAGCTGTGCAAGCTACCACGCCGCAGTGAATTGCTGAGGTAGTGTTGCTCACTATTTTTCGGAGCGTGTAGTGAAGACGATTGCGATTTTCTATCAAGGGCGAAAACAGAACACATCGCAGGTAGCAGCACAGCTTGTGCCAGTGTTGCAAGAGAAAGGCTACCAGGTACGCAGCATCGACATCCGCGAGGAATGCGAAGAGTGTGAAGACCCATCAATCAAAGGCTGTGACCTGGTTATTGTTCTGGGTGGGGACGGCACTATTCTTAACGCTGCGCGTCTCTGCGCTCAGGTCGGGGTACCTATTCTCGGTATCGATTTTGGTCGTGTCGGCTTTCTCTCCGAACTTGAACCGAATGAACTTACCGAACAGCTACCCTACTATTTGGATGGTGATAAGTCAGTTTGGATTGATAAACGCTCTATGCTTCAGGCTACCATCGAGCAAAATGGCAAGCGCGAGGAACTTTTGGCACTCAACGATGTCGTCATCGCACGTGGCATGTGGCCACGTATGGTAGAGGTACGTACCTGGATTGATGACCACTACTACAACACCTCTCATGCTGATGGCATCGTCCTTTCGACGGCAACCGGCTCGACGGCCTACAACATGGCGCTAGGCGGTCCATTGCTGCACCCACAGGTGCAAAGCATCGTTCTCACACCTATCGCTCCACATCTTGCCTTTGATCGCTCGTTGATCTTACCACCAGAGGCAACTGTCAAGATGCAGATTTTTACCGGCAATCAGGCTGGCGTTTTCTCTGCCGATGGGCAGATGAACCGTGAGATTCAAGATGGAGTGACTATCACCATTCATAAGAGCAAATACGTCACCCAGTTCCTGCGGCGCAAGCCACCAACGCACTTTTACCAGATCATTACTGCAAAATTAAACGCACAAGCGACCGAAAGTGACCATGCTACTTGAGTTAAGTATTAAAGACTTCGCCATCATCGATAGCCTGCATCTGCGCCTGCACCGGCAATTCAATGTTTTTACTGGCGAAACCGGCGCAGGCAAATCTATCATTATCGATGCCGTCAATGCCCTACTCGGTGGCAAGATCGGGGCTGAGTTCGTGCGGGCTGGCTGTGAACGCGCCAGTGTGGAAGGTGTCTTTACCCTTGATCCTTTGCCCGCACTGAACGGACACTCCAACATCGCTGACAGCGACGCCTTCAATGGTGCCAGCAACCTGCTAGAAGCCATTGACCACGCGGAGCAAGCCAGCAGACACACAAGTAATAGCACTGCCGATGCGAACAGTGCTGATGCTCGCGTTGCTCTCGCTACGCTGCTTCAGGAATATGACATTGTAGCAGAAGACGGACAGTTGATTCTCTCACGCGATATCTTTCGCTCTGGTCGTACTGTCGCCCGTATCAATGGACACGCCTATTCTCATCAGGTGCTGCAACAAGTGACAAGCTGGCTGATCGACATTCATGGTCAGAGTGAGCATATGAGCCTGCTACGCCCGGAGCAACATATCAACTTTCTCGACCGCTACACCGAGACGTTATCTCTGCGCGAGAAGCTGGGTGACAAGGTAGCTGAGTGGCGTAATGCCCGCAAGCAGCTACAAACACTGCAACAGAACGAACGCGAACAGGCACGCCGTGCCGAGTTTTTGCGCTTCGAGATCGATGAGATCGAACGTGCCGCTCTGCATGGTGGTGAGATTGAGGAATTAGAGGATGAGCGCAAAGTTCTCAATAACGCCGAGCGCCTGCGCGAACTATGCGCTATCGTCTATGGAGCGGTCAAAGGGGCTGATATTGGCAGTGATGACTTTCAACCAGCACTCGATCAGTTGCGTACTGCCCAACGTAGCCTGAGCGAACTAGCCCGCCTGGATAAAAACCTGGCCGAATACGAAGAGACGCTCTCTGGAGCCGTCTACCAGCTTGAAGATGTTGCCGCCGGTATCAGCAGCTATGAAACAGATATCGAAGATGACCCAAACCGTCTAGCTGAAATCGAAGAACGGCTTGATCTGATCGCCAAATTGCGGCGTAAGTATGGTGTGACCATCGAAGAGATTTTACAGCATGTTGCTAACGCTCAGGCTGAACTGGATGGCATCACGCACCGCGACGAGACTATCGCACGCTTGCAGCAGCAGGATGGACAATTTCGCCGTGAGATTGGCAAACTGGCACAGGCACTTTCAGAACGTCGTCGCGCCGCCGCCACACATCTGGCGAGCGCGATGGAAGAACAATTAAACGATCTGAATATGCGCCGCGCACGCTTCAAGGTCGAGATTGAGCAAGAACCGGACGAGCAAGGCGTGCCAGTCAGTATCGATGGACAACCAGAACAAAACTATGCCTGCGACGCCACTGGCATTGATCGCGTCCAATTTCTGATCGCACCCAATCCTGGCGAACCATTCAAGCCACTCACTAAAATCGCCTCTGGTGGCGAAACATCGCGCCTGATGCTCGCGCTCAAGACCATTCTGGCCGATGCCGACGCCACGCCAACGCTGATTTTCGACGAGATTGACGCAGGCATTAGTGGGCGCAGTGGACAGATTGTGGGTGAAAAACTATGGCAACTCACCCGCAATCATCAGGTTATCTGCGTCACGCACCTGCCACAAATTGCTGCCTTTGCCGACACGCACTACAATGTAAGTAAGCAAATCTTTGATAACCGCACCATGACACTAGTAAACGAATTGCGTCCTGAGCAGCGTTCACGTGAAATTGCGCATATCATGGGCGGCAATGTCACCGAATTTTCGCTCAAGAGTGCTGAAGAGATGCTAGCACGCTCCAATTTGTGGAAAGCGAACGTCACACACCATTCGTGATAGAGAAGAAGGATTGGTATGTCCTCAATCGCCATTATCGGCGCGGGTAGCAGTGGACTGGCTGCCGCACATGTACTGCAAGACGCAGGTCATACAGCGACGGTTTTTGAAAAGAGTCGAGGAGTAGGTGGCAGAGCCGCCACGCGCCGCCACAAGGGTTTCATCTACGATCACGGCGCACAATATATTAAAGGCGAAAGTAATAGTATCAGCAACACGTTTATCACCAAACGTTTCCGCACTCCCGATCTGCTCAACATCACGCAACCCGTATGGACGTTCGATAGCGCGGGTCATATTCAAGAGGGCGATCCACAACAAAATGCAGCGCCCAAATGGACGTATCGCAGTGGGCTGACGACACTGGCAAAACGCATGGCAGAGGGACTGACCATTCATCTCAATACGCGCATTGGGCAGATACAACAACTTGCTCGTGGCTGGCGGCTCGTTGATACAAATCAACAAATGGTAGGTGAATACGCGCAACTGCTGATTACGCTTCCCGCGCCGCAAGCAGTGGAATTGTTACAGGCCAGCCAGCTTGAACCATCGCTACAAGAGATAGCCATTCATGCGCTCTCAGTCGCACACTATAACCCACTCATCTCGGTCATGCTCGGCTATCGACCCACGCCCAAACAGCGCCCTTACTACGCGCTGGTCAATGCCGACAAGGCCCACCCGATCTCCTGGCTGGCTTGGGAGCATGAGAAGGATGCCACACGTGTACCGGAGGGTTGCGGTCTACTGATTGCACAGATGGCTCCGCAGTATAGCCGTGACCACTGGAAACAGCCAGATGCACAGAGCGTTATCAATGATGTCGCTCACCAGGTTGCTACACTGATCGCTGAACCGCTAACAACGCCGATCTTCACCGACATTCAGCACTGGCTCTACGCGCTCCCAACCACCCGCGCCGACGCCGCTACACTCAACAAGCAGGCACTTTCACATGGACTGGCCTTCTGTGGCGATGCCTTCGTAGGTGGGCGTGTGCATCTGGCACTGGAACATGGAGTGCAAGTAGCACAAAATATCATATATGGAGCATAATTTTCATGTTTTCAACGTTATCGCAAGATATACAAGACGAGCTTTCTCAGCTCGCACAACGTTTTGGACAGCCCGTTGTACATACCGCCGATCTCACGGTCGGCGGCCTTTTTGACCCACTGAATGCCAAAGATCGCTATGGCGAGGTCTGCATGGTTGTTCGTCGTCCCAATGGTCATCTTCTGCTCATGAAGAAAATTTTCTATCCACGCGGCGGCTACCGGCTCCTTACCGGCGGTATTAATTTCGGCGAAGCAGTGCATGATGCGCTTTTACGTGAAACTTACGAGGAAACAGGTCTTGAAGTCTCTATTCAGCGATTTCTCGCCGCCGTCGCCTATCGCATCCCTACGCTCAGCGAAAAAACACTCTTCTACACCTTTGCTTTCCTGCTCGACGAAGTTGGAGGTGTTCTCAACCCAATTGACGAACATGAACAAATTGAAGGTTTCCGCGAAATTCTTCCTAGCGAGCTATCTACCATTGCCGACACATTGGAACATACATCCTCTTCTTTCAGCGATGAATTTGATGGCAACTGGCACGATTGGGGCGTCTTCCGCGCCGTCATTCATCGCCAGGTCTGGCAAGCATTCCAGCGAAATGCATAGTTACGATAAGTATAACAGGAAGGTTGATTGATGTTACCGCCCAAATGGCTCTATTTTCTGTATCCCAACATACCCAAAGAGTTGCAGAAAAACGTCTTGTGAGTTATCATGAGGGCGTAGTACAAGAGCAAGGACGACGAATGTTGCACCCCTATGGGACAGTACGTGCAAGGGTGTAAGTCGTTGTGCCTTTTTGGAGGATGATGTGACACTACAGGGCTTACTTACGCTCCTGCTTCAAAGACCGGAATATCGCCGTTTAATAGATAAAATACACAATACAGAAGGCATACCACCACTAACAGGTATTACCGAGGCAGCGCGTCCTTATGTCGCTGCCGCTATTGTCAATA
>JAJZEJ010000731.1:0-7947 GCA_021828635.1 Chloroflexota bacterium | reverse complement strand
TGTCAATACCTTACAACAGCCTATCTTGCTCGTGGTGAAAGACGAAGCTCAGGCTAACCAGATGCTGGAAAGTATCAAAGCCTTCTTGCCATCGCAACAGGAGGTCTACTTTCTGCCAGACCGCGACGCGCTACCCTACGAGCGGCTCATCAGTGATGCTGAGACCACACAAAAGCGCATGCAAACATTGATCGCACTAACCATGCGCCGTAACGCACCCCTGGTGATCTGCTCGGCACGGGTGCTAACGCAGCTCGTTATTCCGTCTAAAGAGCTTGCGGAATCAATGTTCACCCTGCAACCAGGGCAAGAGGTAGATCTAACGTCACTGCTTGAGCATCTCTATAATCTTGGCTATGAGCCGGTTGCGGAGGTAGAGGAGCCGGGACAATTCAGCCATCGTGGTGGCATCATCGATTTGTACCCGCCTACGCTACCACGTCCCGTGCGCGTCGAGTTCTTTGGCGACGAGGTTGAGTCGTTACGCACCTTCGATCAGGAGACGCAACGTTCACTCAATCCGATTACGGATTGCATTATCGGTCCCGCACGCGAGGCGTTGCCGGTACGTGGGCCGGAGGCTGTTACAAACCTCGAACTACTCGACAGTAAAATATTACACCGCGACGCCGAGGAACGCTGGAACCAGAATCTGGAACTATTGCGTCAACGCCGCTCGTTTGATGACATCGCCTTCTACTTGCCCTACCTGCACGAACGTGCCACAATTCTTGATTATCTGCCACGCCAGAGCCTGATCCTACTGGATAATCCAGCCAGCATTCAATCACAAATTGCTGAACTCGATATGCAGGCCGACGAGCTAAAAGAGCGTCTGGAACGTGAACGCGAGAATCCGACCCATCTGCGCCCGGCTTCTGTTTCCTGGGATCAGCTAGAGCCACAACTGCAACAGCATCTGCAATTGCACTTTGCCGATATTCTCTCCACGGCGGCGGGCGATTTTGAGTTCAGCCAGCGTGGTGGAACAGAACATCTGATGCCCATTTATACCAGCGCGAACTCGTATGGTGGGCGTCTGCGTGCCTTTGTACAGGATTGTCGCAAACTACTGGATAGTCGTGAGCGTGTGATTATCGTGACCGCGCAGGCACGACGCATGGCGGAAGTTTTGAGCGATGAAAGCATTCTGCAAGATGCCGCCATTCATGCCAGTCCCGGCACTAATATCAATCAATTGCCTGAGTCGGGTACACTGACGTTAATTCAGGGTCAACTGACTGAGGGCTGGCAATCGAACTCGCTGGGTCTGCACATTTATACCGATACAGAGATTTTTGGCTGGTCACGTCGTCGCAATCCTCAACGCCGCAAGCTCATCACACCATCCTCTTTCCTGGCCGAACTCAATCCCGGTGATTACGTCGTCCACCAGGAACACGGCATTGGACGCTTCGAGGGACTGATTAAGCTGAATTTGACCAACGTTGAGCGCGAATATCTGCTCATCCATTATGCAGGTACCGATAAGTTGTATATTCCTACCGATCAACTCGACCGCATTACGCGCTACATCGGCATGGGCGAGTCGGTGCCAGCGTTGAGCAAACTTGGCACTACAGAATGGACACGCGCGAAAACGAAGGTTAAGGAAAATGTACAGGACATCGCACGCGAACTGCTACGACTCTACAGCCAGCGCGAGGCCGTGCAGGGCCATGCTTTCCCATCAGATTCCGAACAGCCCTGGCTCCAGGAATTGGAAGACGCCTTTCCTTACGAGGAAACGCCCGATCAGGCACGCGCTATTGAGGAGGTCAAGGGCGATATGGAGCGACCACGCCCAATGGATCGCCTAGTCTGCGGCGATGTAGGCTACGGCAAAACCGAGGTGGCCCTCCGTGCTGCCTTCAAGGCCGTTCTTGATCAGCGTCAGGTAGCCATTCTGGTACCAACGACTGTGCTGGCCCTGCAACACTTTAACACCTTTAGAGAACGTCTCAAAGCCTATCCGGTGCGCGTCGAACTGCTCAGCCGCTTCCGTTCAGAGAAAGAGCAGAAGCAGGTGCTGGAAGACCTGGCCTTTGGCAAGGTAGATATCATTATCGGCACGCATCGTCTTTTACAGAAAGATGTCGTCTTCTTCAATCTGGGTCTGCTAGTTGTCGATGAGGAGCAGCGTTTCGGCGTCTCTCACAAAGAGCGACTTAAACAGTTGCGTAGTGAGATCGACGTGTTGACAATGACGGCCACGCCTATCCCGCGCACACTGCATATGTCGCTCGTCAATCTGCGCGATATGAGCGTGATCGAGACACCGCCGCAGGAACGCCTGCCCATTCGCACCACCATCCGCGAATACGATGAGCCGCTGATTCGAGAAGCCATCATGCGTGAGATTGATCGCGGCGGCCAGATTTTCTTCGTACATAACCGCGTGCAGGGTATCCAGATTATTGCGCAGAAACTACAAAAGCTGCTACCAGAGGCGCGGATCGCTGTTGGACATGGTCAGATGAACGAGGATCAACTAGAACGGGTGATGATCGATTTCTCGAATGGTGAGTATGATGTGCTAGTCTCGACTACCATCATCGAAAACGGGCTGGACATTCCTAATGCCAACACCATTATTGTCAACAATGCCTCACATTTCGGTTTGTCACAGCTCTATCAGTTGCGTGGGCGTGTCGGACGCGGCACCCATCAAGCATTTGCATACTTCTTCTATGCCAAAAACGCCAGACTCACGCCCATTCAGGAGAAACGTCTGCGAGCTATCTTTGAAGCGACCGAGCTAGGCGCAGGCTTCCGCATTGCCATGAAAGACCTGGAGATACGCGGGGCCGGTAATCTGCTGGGTGCAGAGCAATCTGGCTTCATGAACTCGGTCGGCTTTGACCTCTATTGCAAGCTGCTAGCCGAGGCGGTGCAAGAACTACAAGGCCAACAGGCCGAGGTTGCCGCGCCCACAACGGCGGTTGATCTACCGCTCACAGCATATCTGCCCGATGACTATATCGGCGACCGCACACTCAAAGTCAATTTCTATCAACGTTTGGCGAATTTGGCCTCGCCGGAACAGGTTGAGACCATGACAGCCGAACTCAGTGATCGCTTCGGTGCGCCACCTCTGGCTGTACAAAACCTGCTGGCACTGATCAAACTCAAGGTAGCGGCTGCGCATCTAGGCTATGAATCTATCGCGCTGAAAGATACCGAGTTCGTTCTCACGGTCAAGCGCAGTGTCATTCCCAATCGTGTTGCCCTCTATCGCAAGTTCCGCAATGAGGCCCGCGTCCAGCAGGGTGTGATTCGCATTCCGCGCCGTTTGCTTGGCTCACACTGGCTAGAACAATTGCAAACCTTATTGCCTGCCATTACCGCACCCGCATCTTCCACAGCCTGAACCAAAGATTAAAAGGCGATATAGCCACGGTTGCGCAGTTCAGAGAGTATCCAGTACACCTCCTGGATATTCTTTTGGGTGCAACGCGCTAGGTCGCCGAGATTGCGTTTGCCATCGACCAGCAAATAGAGTGAGCGTTGAGTCCGCGTAAGAGGTAAAGACAGTACATCCTTTACGACATTGACACGCCGAGGCACACGAGCCATCAACTCTACATTATTCATCACATCGCGTGGGGTGCGCTGCATGGCATCCTGTCGCACAGTCGGTTGCTGTGTCAACGCATCATCTGCTTCATTCTTACGCCCAGATGGCAAAGGCAAACGCGGTTGCGAAGATGGTGGGACTGGAGTCATGGAACCGGTTGTACGCACCTGTGCGTTTTGTGATTCCGTTGATACATCTCTTATGAACAAAAAAAACACACTGCGCCAGTTTAATAAACGCTCCAATGCATCTTGTGCTGACAATACACCCAGATGAGCCTGAATGGGCTGCCCGTTCTCAAAATAAATCTCGCCCTCTTCAAAACGCCCATCCTCAAAACGTTCCACGCTGAGTACACCATTTTGCCGACGTGCGCGAATAATCGCTACAACATCATTCAAACGCTCTGCGGCGTTATCTCTACCTTTGGTCATCACAACTGGTACCCCTACTGTGTAACATATCTCCTGGACATTGTTTTAACATTTCGTGTTTAGCATAACAACAAACGTATCCGTTATGAACATATTTGTAATGTACCATAGAACCTACCCATTTAAGGAAGGGATAAACAGACAAAAAAAGGCCATTTTGAAAATCTTAATAGATTCTTAATCTCGTCATTGGCAGATTACTAACACAACATGGTTAGAACAAATGTGCAGAATTTCTCACAACGATGCAATCGGTTATTTCCAATAGCGTGTATGCATCAAGTGGAACATCAATGCTTGCTTATAATCGAGGACACTGACTTGCCCATTCTTCAATACTTGACTGGCAAGATTGAGCAGTGTGGAAACCACTTGCAAGCGTGTCTCATCCAGATGCCCCTGCTGACGCAAGAGTTCAAGCAACTGTGGTGGCATCTGACCAGAAATGTCTACGCCAGCACGGATAGCCTCAATGCGTAGCCAGACAATCAACTGTGTGCGCATCTCTTCAAAAATCGCCAAGTCGTCCTCACCCACACGCATGGCATTGTTCTCGCGGGCAGCAGGCAAACCAGGTGAAAGTGCGCCAGTGATTGGAGATGGAGATGCGGACGGCGTGACGATACTACGCGCCTGCACAGGTGGAGGGGTTACAGAGGTGGTTGAACCGTTTTGCTGTACAGGTTCGTTTCCCTGCACTGATGGCGTAGCTACGTCATTAGCTAACGCTCCTGAGCGTGGAGCACGCATTCTTGTTCTGCTCGTCTCAGCAGGTAGAGGAGACGGGGCTATCTTTTGAGCAGGCTGGGCAGACGAGGTAGTTGGAGCAGGTTGCGTTAATGGCCCAGATGCCGGTACTTGTCCCGGTTGGCTGACGGGTATGGCTGGCGTCTCTGTTCTACGGGCTGTAGGGGAAGGTGTCGGTGGCACGGCTACGGTAGAAGGTGCTGGATATTGAGATTTTGCTACTCCATCAACTTCTGGACGCTGACGAGTTGCCGTCGGCGCACTGGTAGCAATTCGGCGTTGGGCCGGTTGGGCCGCTCGATTATCTAATGGCACAGGTTTCACTTCACCGCGCAACTCTTGCAACTGCTGCTGAAGTTGTATGGTTGCGTTGGCTATCTGCTCCCAAGAAGGTTCAGCTTTCCCATTTGCGATCAATGTAGACCATGTTACAACAGGACGTGGGCTACCGAAAGAGGGAGTACTCTGACGCTGACCGCTCAAATGGCCGCGCAATCCCTGCGCTACCGAGGTAGCTGAACTTGTAATTAACATGCGTATATCCGGCATACGCCGACGCCCCTGTTCGCCAAAGAAGCTGCGGTTACGTTGCACAAACATGATAAAGAGCCGTTCGATCTGCTTCTGCAAATCAGGCGTAGTCAGATCAACACGTCCCCACGTAGCGAAGTCTACCGAACTGAGGAAAAGCCAGACTTCCTGCCGCTTAGCCCGATCTACCGGGCGCATGCGCAATGAGTTCGTGCGATAATCAAAGAAACGCGGATAGCAGAAATTGGCAATAATTGTCTCTGCCAATTCTGCTTTCAGACGCGCTATCTCAGGTGGGGGGAGTTGATTCAGATAAACACCCATCGCCACAACCTCTTTCTCGTATCCTTGTTTATCAAGGTGTAATAGTAACTGGCATGACCTCCACAGCGTTGATATGCTGAATGGTTGTCGCCTGCGCCGATCCTTGCACAACATGAGCAGGTAGGCTTTGCGTCGCATACGACATTGTATCAGAAGTACGTATGACTGGCGCAAGTGAGATAGCCAGATGTGCTAGCCCAATTGGCATAGTAATGCTTTGTAGACCAAAAACCCGCGTCTCCAAGCTCACAATCGTTCCCACGTGCCAGCCAGTGGTCTGACACCATAAAGCTGCCGGGAAGTCTGTACTGACAATATAGGGCTTGCCATTGCTCGCAATCATCGACACAATCGGCTGCAACTGTACCGGCGTGGGTGCATTGACTTTCCAGTACTTAACAACCGTCATATATCCTCCACCCTTACTGAACACGTCTGGGGCATTCATGCGGAAACCGATCAATGAAATACCTGAATTTGAGCCGTCCGCGTTGGTAAAATTTACCTGCATATCATTGCGCACATTTTGCTGTGAGACCTGCGTGTAGGAACAGAAATTCGTCGGCAAATTCGGCGTCACAAAAGTCGGGTTGCTCCCTTGCGTATAGGGTTCGGAGTACGCTGCCAGTCCTGGTGATGGAAGGCCACGCTTTAACAAGATGTAACCATCCTGGGCTGCTATAGCACCATACGAGCCATTCACCATGAGTTCTTTGACATCATGAACGTAAGTAGATGTCTGAATATAGGGATACAGATCGCTGGTAACATCCAGAAACACATATTGTGCCTGATAACTCGTTTTATAGAGACCAGTTGCATAGGGAAACATGTAGATATCTGTGCGATGGCTAATATGCGGCACCAGGCTAGATTGCGCCGAAACCGATGCATCGGGGGGAATCATAGCCTCAAATTTTTGTGCTAACTGATCGTGCGCTGTCACCTGCGGCCACTGAAAGCCCTCTGAAAAAGGTAGATGGCCGCGCAGTGTGTCAATACGCACAACGTTGACCAGCAGATAGAGCGAAAAGAGCGTTAACAGAGCTATATGCACGCCATAGCCAAATGTCCAGCGACGTGTTTTACCCTTTGTTGCATAAGGCTGTCGCGCTATACTCTCCTTGTCAGCAATCACAACATTTTGTGTTTGAACATGCATTTTTGCCAGTATGACCTGCGCAAGCCAGAGCAACAGCACCAATGCTTCAATCGTTGCAAAGATGAACACCGGCACAATCTCGGCATTGTATTGAAAAAGGCCACTGTACTGCTGTACATCGCTACTCAGTAGGTTTAGGCCCAACGTTGGCACTGCTAGCACAAGTACCCAGGGTGCGAAAATGGCTAGAAAGCCGGTAGGAGCTAACAGTGTGCGCAAGTAAAGCAGATGCTGGGGTTGCAGCACAAAATCTTTCAGGTCTCGCGTAGGATGTAGCAAGAGGTTAAGCGCAATTTGTGTGGGACCACGTCCAAGATACGTATAACGTCCGGTGAGGAGCGAATGGCCGGCGGGGCTGAAAATATGCTCAAGCAGTATAGCCGCGCCAGTCCAGGCCAAACCAAGCAACATGAGAGCTAGCCCACTACGCCAGCGACGCTGGAAGATAATGGACCAGAGACCAAAGACGGCTAGCACACCCGGAATTTCTTCTTTGCAACCCATCGCCAGAATGGCAAAGACAAAAAGCCATACAGTACTACGAGTGTACATGAAGTACAACACAAACATAATGAACGCGGCGGTTAGGGTGACGGCATGAAAGTCGAAGTAGACAGCATTCTGCAATGCTGGATACAGCAGATAGAGAACCGCGATACCGGCAGCAACCCACTCATTGCGCAAACGCAGGCGGGCCAGCCAGAAAGCTGGATATGCGCCAATTGCCACAATCAGAGTCTGCAAAATAACCAGCGTATTCGGTGACGGCCAAACTAGATAGAGCAACGAGATCGGAAACAGGAGCGGTTCAACGTGAATTGCGAAGCGCATAATACCGCTCGGCGAATAACAATTCGTATCGGTCAAAATGTTACAGATCGTTTGATGGAGTATATGACCATGAATGGTATTCCAGATAGCCTGATCCATAATGCCCAGGTCTTCCGCATGCGTCAGGTAAGCACTTTGTAAACCTGTCATATAAGCGATATAGAAGCCGGAGAAAAGAGCAACGGCTAGCGTCACTATGCCCATCGTCAGCCAATACTGACGTGTATGCGGCATCGGCTCTGGTTCAGGATACAAATAAAGCCTGTTGAGCAAGACTGAAATACGTTTCCTCCACGATACACTATTCATCTATCTTCCCCTATGAGTACGCCAATGGGCGA
>JAJZEJ010000187.1 GCA_021828635.1 Chloroflexota bacterium | reverse complement strand
ACACGAAACTTCAGCTCGCAATGAAAATCTTCATGTTTATAGGCATTGGATAGCTGTTTCTTTTTGTCGTCCCAAGTAGTAAGGATTGAGCCTTTCTGAACAATCCTTTCCTGGCGCACCTCGAAGATATCTGCAAAATCTGAGCGTAGTTCTAGCCCAAGAACAAACTTGACTTTCTTGCCCGCATAGTTGGTGATTTCAAGCTTTTCGCAGAGCAAGGAACCTATAATGCGGTCAATGACTAGGCCCACGGTGTGTTTTGTGATCTCGCCGTCCTCTGTTGGAATAGCAGAATTGCTGAGGTGGTAGCGGGCGGCATAGAAGGTCAGCTGATTTGAGTTGACCGTTTCCCATTCCTGCCTATTGATGAAAAAGTGATAGGAGTTGATAAAACGTGTGTCGAATGCGTAGAGTCCTGTATTACTACCATCGCTCTCTATAGAACCATCATTATGTGTAACCATGAAGGTGGTGCCTTGATTCATGGTAATGAATGGTGGAGCAACGCGAATTTCTGTTGGCATGCTATTCTCCTTATCACGTTAATATTAAGCTACATTTTACGGTTCTTACGTATCTGATAGGCATAATACATAAAGCTACCATTGGCACTCAATGACCACAAAACTCCCATCACAATAAAGAAGATTCCCCAGGGAGTGCCTGGACTATCCAGAAAAGCTCCTATACCAAAACAGGCCATTGCCACACATAAACAAAGTACGCCTGCGCCCGCAAAGCGATTGGCATAGTAGAATTGTGCGGGGTCTTGAAGAGAAGGCTTACTCATAACAACCCACCCCTGTCTGTCAGGTTCTATGTATTACACGTGAGCATGAGAGCGACTGTTTCATCTCACCTGACCCGTGTCGCTCTCTATCGTGCGTGTGTGATCTGGCGGCTGTGAGATAATCGTGAGAACAATAAAAAAGCCTAAGAGCGCGACCAGAAAAGCATATTCGGGTAAATGCTTTAATATGGCCCGTTCAACCTGCACTACAGCTCTAGATGCCTCTTCTTTCTGTTGTGATGGTGAAGGGGTTCCAAGCACGAGGATAACCACGAGGATGAGGATAACGATAAAGAGAGCTAGCATAGTATAGTCTACACGCGACAAGATCAAATCTTCCATTGGTACCATCCTTACTAGTTGCTATACTTCCGATACGGCTATATTCCTTCTACTTCTTTTTCATGAATGGGTGGCAAGGGGCTGCGGCTCTGGAAGATGTAAAAGAGAAACCAGATGGATGGAACTAGAATGAGCATCCCTAGTACCACACTAATGAAGAACTCTAGCAGGGTTGTATGAGGGCTAGCTGCGTTGACAACCGTTAGATCGGGTGGCACAACGTATGGTATCTGTGCTAATCCCCAGGCTCCGAGAAAGGCCGCAACATCCATATCGACAAAAAAACGTGCTGTTTTATAATGGCGATTATACATGGAGTTAGCAGCACCGAGACCAATAAGTATTGTGGCAGCTACGGCCCAGATGGCATGAGTACGAAAGAAAAGCCCGTTCCATAATACTGGTGCGAAGAAAGGCATCAGGATAAATCCCGCAATGCCCAGAGCAGCCGTGACAGCGCCCGCAAGCAATGCCCGTAACCGAAAATCCTCTGCCAGGTCGGCTCTATTAACCATTATGGCATTGATGGTCAGGTAAGAGGCAGCGATAGTGGCACAAACGCTTAGTGCTATAAAGCCGATGATGAGCGAGAAGGGGTTAAGCCAGGGCCACCAGACGATCAAAGGCGGAATGCCATGATGCAGGTGAATCATGCCACTGGCAACCGCTCCCGCCACTGTACCCAGCAGAAAGGGCGTAATCATACTGGCCGCGCTAAAGAACCGCGCCCAGAAAATGCGTAAATGAACCGCCTTGCGAATATGTGAGCGAAAGGCAAACGAGGCACCGCGAAATACGACACCGAGTAGGACCAGCGAGAGCGGAATGAGAAGCGCATAAGCCAGTGTGTACGAGACGATTGGGAAAGCCACGAAGAGGCCGACGATCAGGTAGGTCAGCCAGACATTATTGGCCTCCCAGACTGGTCCCAGTGTCGAGGTAATCAAATCCCGTTGATCTTTGCCATGCGGCCCAAAGGTGAAAAACTCCCAGATGCCCGCGCCAAAATCTGCTCCGCCAAAAACGGAGTAGATAATGACTGAGAGCCAGAGTGATATGGCAACAATATAGTTGAGGATCACCGTGCGCCTACCTTCTGTACTTCTAATGTCTTATGTTCATCGACGATCAAATCAGACCAGTTGGTAGTCGGTTTGGGACGACGCGCCAGAATGAGTAGCAACACAACAAGTGTAGTTCCTAGCACCAGGTAGACGGCAAGGAAAATGAAAAAACTTATACCCATCCAGGGAGCAGGATTAGCGGCATCAGCTACGCGCATCATGCCATAAATGATCCAGGGTTGCCGTCCTTCTTCGGTCACAATCCAGCCAGCTTCAACGGCGAGGAAAGCACAGATGCCTGCAATAACAGCGCCCCACATCAGCCAGGAATAAGTAGGAACTACGCGCTTATGGATAACATAGAACAAGCAGAACAAACCACCGATCAGCAACATAAAGAAGCCCGCGAAAACCATCAGATCAAAGGCGAGATGCACGACTGCAACTTGTATCGCTGGCGGGCGAAAGTTGGCTGGAAAGGTGTCAAGTCCTCTCGCATAGGAGTTGAGATCGAAATGTGAGAGAAGGCTTTCGCCATGAGGTATTTGAATAGCTCCGATAACTCTTCCGGCGTACATATCCACGATCCCCCCAACAAAGAGTGGCCGACCGCGTCCCGATTGTATCAGACCCTCCATTGCGGCGTATTTTGCTGGTTGCTGGTGTTCCAGAAAACGCGCATTGAAGTCACCACTAATAATTTGTAACGGGATAGCGATAGTGCCGACTATCATGCCCAATAACATACCTTTTTTGTGGTAGTCATCGTGTTTGCCATGTAGCCATCCAGCGGCATACACAGCTACCACTCCAAAACCAGCAGCAACGTAACAGGCCAGAATCATATGCGTTGTCTCGAATGGGGTGCTGGGGTTGAGCATGGCCGCAACAGGATTGACATCAACAACTTTACCATTGACGATCTGAAACCCGGTAGGTGAGTTCATCCACGAATTTGCTGTGGTTACAAACCAAGCCGAGAAAGTGCCACTCAAGACAATCGGTAGCGTGCAGAGCCAATGAACAGTAGGCGTCAGACGTTTTGCTCCGTAGAGATAGAGACCAAGAAAGATACCTTCCATGAAGAAGGCAAAACCCTCCAGGGCGAAGGGCAGGCCGATAACAGCACCGGCATCCCTAGCCCAGTTCGGCCAGAGCAAGGTAAGTTCAAATTCGACGATAGAACCGGAAACAGCGCCGATGGCGAAGAGAATGGCAAAAGCTTTCGTCC
>JAJZEJ010000067.1 GCA_021828635.1 Chloroflexota bacterium | reverse complement strand
CCCAACGATCTAACTCATCTTCCGGCACGGCACGTAACTCTGGACCATAGCCACTGCGCTCAGCTACGCGGTCAAGCAGTTCAGGCAACTGAAGTTCGTCAAGAGCGTGTTGCAGGTCTTTGAGCAGGTTGCCGAAGTTCTCCAAAGCTATCCGCGCAGCTTTGCTCAGCGTAGGATGCTCTTGAATGAGCTGCACAGCCGCGTAAAGCGAGAGATGCCGCTGCGTGGCCCATAGTTGTAGCTCGCTCAGCGTTTTAGCCCCAACTTTGCGATTAGGTACGTTAATGATGCGTTGCAGGCTTAGATCGTCGTTGGGATTAGCCAGCAAGCGCAGATAGGCAATCATGTCCTTGATTTCTTTGCGTTCATAGAACTTGCGGCTACCAATAATCTTGTACGGGATATTCAGACGCAAGAATTGCTCTTCAAGGGCGCGTGACTGCGCATTGGTGCGATACATGACCGCGACTTCACCGAGTCGTTGAATGTCACCACGAGCCAGTAAGCGCGAGATTTCACGGGCGGTATAGAGACCTTCTTCCTCCTCGTTGTGTGCCTCGTGAATAATCAGCTTCTCGCCTTTGCCATGCGCCGTCCACAGATTCTTCTCTTTGCGAAAACGGTTATGGCTCACGACGCCTTGCGCGGCATCTAGAATGTTCTGCGTGGAGCGATAATTCTGTTCCAGCAGGATGAGCTGAGCATGTGGGAAATCGCGCTCGAAGCGTAACACATTCTCGGCGCTAGCTCCGCGCCACGTATAGATCATCTGGTCATCGTCGCCAACGACGCAGACATTGCCGGTGCCATCGTGCTGGCTCTCGGTGCCGTGTCCCAGCAGGCGAATAAGTTTGTATTGTGGCAGGTTGCAATCCTGAAACTCATCCACGTGAATATAGTGCCAGCGACGCTGATATTTGCCCAGCACCTCAGCTTCGCGCCGCCAGAGCTGCTCGGTCAGCATCAGCAGATCATCGAAATCAACGCCGTTATTCGAGCGCAGGAGTTTTTGGTACACTTTGTAGACACGAGCGGCGACCTCTTCACTGGGACGGCGTGCCTGCTCGGCCATCTGCTCAGGAATCATCAGTTCGTTTTTAGCACGCGATATCTGCGCCTGAATACTGGCTGGTCGGTACTGTTTCTCGTCGAGGTCTAGCGATTTAACGGCTTGCTTCACCAGGGCCAATTGATCGTCAGTATCGAAGATGACGAACGAGCGGTTAAGGCCAATGGGCTGCAAATAGTCCGCCTCGGTGCGCAAGATGCGGGCGCAGATAGCATGGAAGGTGCCGATAGTCATCTCTCTGGCTTCGCTAACACCGACCAGGCGTTCCAGGCGCTCACGCATCTCCTTCGCGGCTTTATTGGTAAAGGTGACGGCCAGTATCTGCCAGGGTGAGATATGCTCATGTTGCACCAGATAGGCGATGCGGTGCGTGATGACGCGCGTTTTGCCGCTACCTGGTCCGGCCAGGATTAACACTGGTCCCTGTATCGTCGTCACGGCTTTGCGCTGTGGCTCATTGAGTCCGGCGAGAATATCTTTTTGCTCCAACATCTCATCACGCTCCTCGAAGATATAGCAATCATAGGGCTTGAGGTAGTTATGCATTGTTCATAATGTGGTCAAACTACAATCGTAGCCATTGTATCACAGACAACACACGAAGGAGGATGCGGTAGCCCTTTCGATCAGCAAAACGAAGCCGCAAAATTGCCAAAAACAGCGTCAAAAACGAGCCATGCAGAGCGATGGCGAGAACACCTTGAACACAGAATTTGTTTTGTGGGAAGGTCATGCAGACATTCTATACGGTCAAGATAGAAAGAAAAGGGCAGAAGATGCGGCGCGTACCAAGAATATCGCGGGAGGTGCGGGTAGTGTTTCCCTACCCCGCGCGTAGCGATAAAGGGAGAGTAATAGTAATATATATAGAAGGGGGAAACACTACCCGCACCACCCACACTCCCCGCAAGCTTTCCCAACGAGAAAAATATCTTCTTGCCATGCTTCCCACCTGGTGTTATACTTGTCAAAGTCGCCCGCGTAGCTCAGTGGATAGAGCAAGCGTTTCCTAAACGCTATTGCAGGGGTTCGATTCCCCTCGTGGGCCTAAATCTCATAATCCTTCGCCCAACGAATTCCTTTCTCCTGATTGTTGCGGGGATTCGTCAGGCGCATTGGCACAGGTCCTACTGGAACATCATCAACAGGAACGAGATAACATTTCCCTGTATCTGAACTATACACCCCGAAGTATTCCGCATCCCCTCTATATCCTTTGGCCTTAGCTCTTCTGCCACTTTCGCCTGGTACAGTATTAAACGCATTGAAAATAATATACGAGCTATCTTCTGAGAGGCGTGCCGCTTTACATTGCACTCGATAGAAACGAGGTTCCTTTGCATCGAGCAACCCTCCTTCATAGCGCACAAAAGCCAGATCATAGCGTAAGTGATCGGCCCAAGGAATCAACATTTCTTCGCCTCTAGTAACCAGCGCATGTAAAATAGCGGTATGGGTTTCTAATCCTCGCTTCGACGTATCACCCATGAGAATCTTCCCCCTTAACTATTGAGTAGCTACCTGTTTTCGAGCAAGGTTCCAATCTAGCCAGTGCAGTAGCCAGCATTGAGGCGCTCTGACGAGAGCTACAAATCAGATACTAGCTTGTACCCTCATGTGGAAGTAGAAGCTAGCCTAGATAGGATTATACTCTACAATGCTAGAATATACTACCCTATAGTACCAAAAAATTGACTAGAGAAAGTAAGAGCAGTATAATATAGCCATCAGATAGATAATAAGGATGCATATAATGACCGAAAATGAAGAATTGCTAACAGTTGAAGAGGTCGCAAGGCGTCTAAAAGTTAACCAGAAACGGATATACCAACTCATCCAGAGTGGAGAGCTAGAGGCCACGAATATCGGCGGCGAAAAAAGAAATATCTATCGGATAAGCGTCACTGACTTCAACAACTATTTACAATCTCATAAAGTAAAACGGGCCAATAAGGGCTGATATTCTGTCAATGACTTGGTAAAAGGATTGGTCGTAGGTTCAAGTTCCCTCATGAGCCTTCTTTTCACAACCCGGCCTGTAATCGTCTTTTTTCGCTACCCCGACCCAGCCATTCAGATTATCGCCGAACTGCCGATAAAGTTTTCCAGGAAGTGTCGCCTAGGGTTGCATAGGGGGGTGTGGCTGGACACCGAAAAACTTTAGTCGTGTGAGGTGATAGCATGACATTTATGGATCAACTTATTCTTCTGCTCGTTCCTATCCTCCTACCACCAATCATTTCATTGTCGGTGGTGTTGTATCAGCATCTCATGCAAGGCTTGCCACAAAGAAAACAGGCATTGGTTCAGCAGGTCGTCAACGCGGTCGTTCCGGCAGTGGAGCAGGGTACGGCGAACGCACT
>JAJZEJ010000406.1 GCA_021828635.1 Chloroflexota bacterium | reverse complement strand
ACTAATCTGTGCTGAAGGCCCTTCACGTCCAGCAGAACCACCGGAGCCAATCGTAATTGCGGAGGCTACCAGTTTAATCAATGGAATACGTGCGCGTATAGATGTACCCTCGTGAAAGGCTTTGATGGCCGAGTCTGTACCATGTCCTTCAGCTTCAGGAGCAAACGTGAATACAATAATACCGGAGATGAGACCACCTATTGCCGTAATCACAGGTAACAACCAGGGACGCGCCGCAGACCACAAAGGCATAATGACAGTACTACCCTCGCCCGCCGGATCCGGTGGCATGTAGCCGACAAGCTTACCAAGAAATATCTGTGTAGCAAATTGAATTGCCGCGAAGAATGCGATAGCACCAAGTCCGGCGACAACGCCTATCGAGGCACTGATAAACAGCCATTTTAACAGATATCTGGGATTCTTCAGATTATGCCGCATTCGCTCTATCGTAAAAAGACGACGAAGCGGTGTTAGAAACGTTATGTCATTCATACATGTTGTCTCCTGTGCGCCTGTAAAGACACCATCACAGTATTTGTGAATGGGCAGTCACCCATACATACACTAAGAAAAAAGGCTACCGGCTCAGGAAAGGAGCTACCTCTGTTATGAAGAGATACCGCGCAAAATGGTCTCAGCGACTAGCAGCGCGTGATGTTCTATCTCTTTTTCACTATAACCCAACACCTCTGCCGAAAGCACATACGATTCAGTGAGCGATAGGACTAGCAAGGCTGTGGCATCCAGATCGGGACAGACTATTTCTCCGCGTTTTTGTGCCTGCTCCAAGATCAGCGTGATGACGGCGACATAATCGCGCAGTAGCTTTACGGCCTCGGTTCTGAATGCACGGTTCACTCCATACAACGCACTCATATACACGTTAAAGCTATCGCGTTCATCCCGTGCAAGTTGAGCAAAGGCAAGAAACAATTGCTCCAATTGCTCGCGCATCGTTGTCCGTGAGGCTAAAGCAGCCCGAATAGCTGCCAGTTGAGCCTGTGCAATCTGTCGCAGCATCGCCAGAAATAACTCGCGCTTGTTCTCGAAATACAGGTAAATTGTGCCTTTACCAATACCTACCTGCTCAGCAATCACATTAATATTGGCCTGGTCAAAGCCCAAACGGGCAAACTCACTGGCAGCTTCGCGGATGATACGTCGGCGCATCGCCTCGCGCATCTGCTCATCAACAATCTTTGGCATCGCTCGGACTCACCTTCCCTATTTTATTCTGGGTCATAAGTCAGTATCCCAAGTAAAAAAATATAGAACGAAGAGTCCTTTATGTCAAGTTTTGAAGACGATTGGCGCAATATCTCGGCCACATGCGTTTTTCCTCTTGTCAAATCGATGACTTTTGTGGCATAGTACCTGTAACACTTGTTTTCTGGCTTAGCAAAGATTATGAAAGATATTGAGAGGACGAATATGTCATTCTTACACTACTTGGCGCAAAGCAGTCTATTCATCACAGGACAGAATACAAGTGTCTTCACAAGGTGTGACGTTGTCAGCAACATTGCAAAACGAATACATGCTACATGCCATACTACAAAACATACATTGTTTCACATTTCACTGATGACAAATGCTGTGAAAATGTGCTATAGTTAATAAAACTATCCTGTCATTCTGGTAATCAGTCTAAAGGGAGACTATGTCATGGAACCGCTTGTTGACAGTTATGGACGGCGCATCAAGAGCATGCGTATTTCAGTCACCGACAAATGCAATTTTCGCTGTACCTATTGTATGCCTGCCGAAGGATTACCCTGGCTCAAGAAAGCCGAGATACTCTCTTATGAAGAGATTATGCGCCTCGCACAAATCTCCGTCGCACTCGGCATTGAGCAAATTCGTTTAACGGGCGGCGAGCCACTGGTACGCCGTGATCTGCCTGAACTGGTGCGTCAACTGCATGCCATCGAGGGGTTACGCAGCCTGAGCCTTACAACCAATGGCATTCTCCTCAAACAACAGGCCCACGCATTGGCTGAAGCCGGATTAACCCGCATCAATGTTAGCCTCGACTCGCTCGTGCGCGAAAAGTTCGCCAAATTGACCCGCCGCGACCAGCTTGATCGTGTGTTGGAGGGATTGGAAGAGCTTGAGAATTACCCCACCATCCATCCGATCAAGATCAATGCCGTCGCTGTACGTGATTTTAGCGAAGAAGACGTGCTTGACTTTGTACGCTTTGCACGCAACAAAGCCTATGTGATGCGCTGGATAGAATTTATGCCTTTGGACGCCGATCAGATATGGCGCAAAGAGGATATTCTGACGGGAGGTGAGATCAAGAGCATTATTGAGACCGCCTATGGGCCACTTGTACCCATTACAACTGGTGATCGCTCAGAAACGGCCCGCCGCTATACGTTTAGCGATGGTATTGGAGAAGTCGGTTTCATCAATCCTGTCAGTGAACCATTTTGCGCAAACTGTGATCGCATTCGGCTGACAGCCGATGGGCAACTGCGCACCTGCCTCTTCGCCACAGAAGAAACGGACCTGCGAGCCGTATTGCGTTCAGGTGCCGATGATGAGACAGTTGCCTCAACTATCCGCCAGGCTGTCTGGCACAAGGAACTCAAACATTATATTGGTGATAAACGCTTCAAGCGTGCAAGCCGTTCGATGTCCATGATAGGCGGATAGTTTGAGTTTTGCCCAATGACCAA
Source organism: Chloroflexota bacterium (assembly GCA_021828635.1). The sequence continues at coordinate 747 of JAJZEJ010000406.1, read as the reverse complement.
AAGAAACATTTATTGTATGGGTAGAGATAGTTATTACAAACTTTGCCCATAAAACTAGAAGGACGAACATGTACATTCCATGTTACCAAAAAACAGTTTGTTCGTCGTTATAGTTAAATAGATAATTTGTAAGCAGTCCTTGTATACTAGCACCAGGTATAACGAAAGGACTGACTTATATAGTTCAAGGTCTTATTTGCCAAATAAGACCAGAAAGAGGAAAATCGTGGCAAATAATGAAGCGGAATTGCTCACAGTACGTGAGGTCGCCAATCAACTGCGTGTCGATGACACCACCGTCCGTCGCTGGATCAAGAACGGCGTGCTAGAAGCGATCACTCTTCCTCATAAAGGAGAGCGTCAGGCGTATCGTATTCGTCGTGCGACACTCGATACCTTGCTCACACCACCTCAGCAACCCGTAGGTTAATCGGCGATAGAATTGCCTATTTCAGGCATCTCTTCATCAGAACCTACTCGCGATCACTTTTCTCAATGTGTACAGGTTACATGTAGCCAACGTGCCTCCAACCTGTTAGACTGCCAGGGTATACTATCGTCTAACAGAAGGAGGCACAAATGTCTACTATTGACAGTTCTCAATTGTTCCAGGAACTCGGTGGCGAGCTAGCACAGGGCTTCAGCAGTATTCATACGGCACCAGAGCGTAGTCCAGGCGGTATTCCCTATCTCATTGCACCTGGCGTCGTTATGCTAGCTCGTCCACAAATACATATGGAGGGAGAT
>JAJZEJ010000828.1 GCA_021828635.1 Chloroflexota bacterium | reverse complement strand
TGAAGGTTAGTCACCAGGGGCAAACTCGACACCACCCTGAAACGGCATGGTTCCCGCACCCCACATTTTTTTCGCTTCAACGGGGGGCGGGTCACTGATGCGCGGCCACACCACGGGCCTGCTGTCAAGGCACCCTAAAAGGGAACCCGCCTTGACAGCAGGCCCGTGGTGTGGCAAGCTCGGTGATCTCGCCCAACGGAAGTGAAAAAAATGTCCCTGCTACTCATAGGTCATCATCAGCATCAATGATGGGTGGTGGTGCTTGCTTTCCTGTCGCGCTGCGCTGGCTCCCTGCTGGTAGCCCACGTGGCGCGTATTGCCCTGGCCGCGTCGGGTCTGGTTCTTCCTGGATGATCGTTCCCGATGGCGACACGGTAAGCTGATTTAGACATTCGCGGACTTTCTCCAGCTCGCGGTCCTGGTAATAGGGCGTCGTCTGTAACATCACCGGTGCGTCCGTTGCCTCTAGCATCATCATGGTCCCTGGCCGCATAGTGCGCAACTCATCCGCCGTTATCAGGCGACGGCGGGCCTCACTCTCCGTCACCGAGACCTCTTGTGCGAAGCCAGTACCACGCCGATGCACGGTCTCCGTCCGCACCGTTGTATCACCGATGCGCTCCGAGTAGAAGCGCGTCTCTTCCAGGCCCGCGCCTGGTAAGAGCAGGTGTGTCGCGGCATTGCTCTTAATAGTGTCAGCATCATAGCGCCCATAGCGTTCATCAAGCTGGCTAAAACTCTGGATAGCCATAATCAGCGACACATGCAGCGACCTGGTGGTGGTGACAAACTCAGCGAAACCTGGTACCGTGCCGATGTTCGCAAACTCATCAAGGTAGCAACCGATGCCACGTGTCCCATGCCGTTCCCAGGCGGTCATCATCTGCTTGAAGAGAACTGCCATCAGTGGCCGATAGCGCCTGACCTCGCTGCGCGGAATGCTCAAAAAAAAGGCAATGGGCATGTCAATCATCTCTTGAAAGTCCACCTGGTTGATTGCGGTCAGATCACGCACCTGCTGGCTGGCGAGTAACTGGAAGCGATTACCCACATCCGTCATCTGGCTTCCTACCAGCCGCTCATTTTTCTGCATGTTGGTGAGCAGCTGACCCGCTAGTAGTCGCGCTCCCTTCGATGGGCTATGTTCCAACACGTCAACAATCTCATCAAGTGGGCGCATGGTGAGCATATCAGACAGGCGGAAAAAGGGCGGCGCTTTCTCTGTCTCAACCAGGTGCAAGGCCATCGCAGCAATCATCAATTCAGAATTGGTGTCAAAAAAGGTTTGTGCCTGACTCCGGCCCGTATTGGATACCCAGGTCTCGGCGAAGTCACGGGCATTCTCTACTGAATAAATGTGGGCAAGAGGATTATAGCCCTGGCTGACAGTGGGACGCATCGGCGCGAAGAGCCACACCTGCATACGCTGTGAAAGCCAGCCTCCGGCAATCTGGTACAGTTCATTTTTGAGGTCAGCGATAAAGAGAGAACGGCAGCCGGTCTCACGCAAGAGGTTGGGAAGAAAGAAGCGTGACGATTTGCCGGTGCCAGTTGGCCCGGTAAGGAGAACGTGCTGATACTGCAATTCCTCTGCTAGCCCGACAACTCTCCCCCGATATTTGCCACAAAGAAGGAAGAAGGGCGCTGGCCGCCCACCCGTCGCCTGGACTGCCTGGCGTCTGGGGCGCATAAACCGGTTGCGGGACGGGCGGTACTTCCGTGTAACATCACGAGACGCCCACCGCGCTGATCCATGCGTCTTCGAGGTACGCAATTGCATATCTATCCGCACAATGATCGCAACCACAATCATAAAGGCCAGAAACACATAGACATACTTTTCCTGCGAGAGTGATTCATTGGGATGCAAAGTTACCATAGCAATCGCTAACGCTGTAAGGATACCTTCATGTGGCGGGCGGTGCAAGACGAGCAGCACTAACGGCCATACAGTGACTCCCACATAGACAAGTATACAAAGTAATACAATGCCAACGAGTATTTTTGTGAGCCTCATCGGTCAATCTCCAGGTCAAGCTCTTTTGAGGAATCGCGCTCCGGGGATCGCGCTACAGTATCCTGCTCATAGGGTTGCTCCTGTTGATTTACTTCTTTGACATACTCTCCAATCCGGCGGTACCAGTCATGATCGCTATGCTCATGCCCACTCTGACGCATGGCTTGGTAGTCTCCTGCATAGAGTTTGACGGGTTCCTCCTTGCCCATCTCACGGTTCTCACCCGCTCCGGCCAGCACCACATGCACGTGTGGGTTATCCGTGTTTTCGTGATGGACCGCGTACCAGTGCAGCTCATGGCCCTGGCGCTCCTCCAGGTCATGCATTACATCGCGGGTCCACTCTCGCCAGTCTTGGACCGGCTCGTCTTTTCCGGGGGATAAGACAATCTTATGGTAGTTGACGCTGGTCGAGGTATGGTCCATCACATCCTCTACCGCATCTCGGCGACTCACCACATCTTCATCCTTCGAGAAGATGCGTCGGTCATCGCGCGTCTCCTCCCCCCTACTCCGATACTCAACGTATTTCATATGTGAGACCAAGCGAGCGCGGGCGGCGTCACGATTGCCGCGCACGTAGCCACTGCCCTTCGCAATCATGGAGTATTACCTTCTTCTCTCTCTCTCCCTCCCTTCATCGCGCTTCTATCACCTACCACGAAAGACAGGCACTAATTTTGCTCATCGTCACCGGAGCGGGCCATATACTTGCCTGCTAGCTCTGCCGCTTCCTTGTAGATGCGCTCTGGGAAGTTGGGATCGCGGCGGTCATTGGGATGTTCGAGGTATTTACGGAACATCCATAACATCGTATGCGAGCTGCGCCCCACTCGCACCAGTAGCTTCGCCAGACGATCATCCCCACGTTTGGTCGCCTTCTCTACATCTACGGCAAGCTGCTGGTAAAGTTGCGAGAAAGAACGCGCCACCTCTTCCTTCACCGCCTGACGGATCACGGGTAGACTACTCTCTTCGATCAGCTCGCCATTGTCGCGGGCAAGGCCATCGGAGATATATTTCTCTAAGAGAGAGGTCACAGGCACACCAAGACGTTGCGCACGATCATCAAGAGCATCTTTCAAACGTGCCTCAATGCGGAGACCTAGTTGCTTTTTCATGATGCTATATCCTCACAAATCATCTGAAACCATAGGCTAGCAATGCCTAGCCTATCACCAAGCACAACTAGATCATTATATAGCATCATCAAGGCACATAGAAAGCCACTGGACTGCTATCAGCTAGCACTCCATCTACCAAGTAACCATGCCCTTTATCTTGCACTACCCGCCCGCAGGCGTGGTGCCACAACGCTCGCCCACTGACAAGCGTTCACATCCTGCTGTTTGCGGGCGGGCCGTGCGCTTCGCGGTGCTGCCATGCCCACACTTCCGTTGTTCGGCCCGTCTTCCTCGTAT
>JAJZEJ010000162.1 GCA_021828635.1 Chloroflexota bacterium | reverse complement strand
GAAGACGAAATCCCAACCTATCGCGGCGACGGTCAGTGCTTCATTTAACCACTCACTACAGACAAAGCAGGAGGCCAACAGATATGACAGAACATTGGAGCAACTGGTCTGGTTCAGTGCAGGGCAACCCGCGCCAGATTATCAGGCCGCAAAGTGTTGAGGAGCTAGCCCGCTTGGTCGGTGCATTTGGGCGCGAGGGACGCCAAGTACGTGTCGTCGGCGCTGGTCACTCGTTTACGCCGATTGCACAAACCGACGATATTTTGATCTCGCTGGATGATCTGCAAGGTATTGAGTCGCTGGATGCCGATGTCGGCAGCGCGGTTGTGCTAGGTGGCACAAAACTCAAACGGCTCGGCGAGACGCTTTTTGCGCATCGTCTAGCCCAGGAGAATCTGGGTGACATCGATGTACAGAGTATCGCTGGTGCGATTAGTACCGGCACGCATGGCACAGGTATTAGATTTGGCACATTAGCAACGCAGGTTGAGGGATTGACGCTGGTAACAGCCAATGGTGAGCTACTGGAATGCTCGCTAACACAACACCCCGATATTTTCAAAGCGGCTCAGGTTTCGCTAGGTATGCTAGGAGTCATCGCAAAGGTCAAGTTGCGCGTCGTGCCAGCGAAAAAGCTGCACTATCTTGGACAACGCAAACGTTTGAGCGAGTGCCTGGAACACCTGGAAGAATATCAGCAAGACAATAGCCATTTCGAGTTTTTCTGGTTTCCCTATACTGACAGCGTCCAGGCTAAATTCATCAATGAGACTAACAACGCCGAGGTTAGCAAGAACAATCTGTGGAGCGAGTTCAACAAGGTTGTGCTGGAGAATGACGTTTATTGGTTGCTCTCAGAGACATGTCGTCTTCGACCCAAACTATGTAAGGCTATTAGCCGCATCTCAGCCAGTTCTATTGCTACTGTTGACGAGGTGAATTATAGTCATCGCATTTTCAGCACGCCGCGTGCAGTGCGCTTTCAAGAGATGGAATATAACATTCCACGCGAACATACAAAGGCTGTTATCACAGAAATTCAGCAGTGCATCGAAGAGCAACAATTCAATGTGCATTTTCCGGTTGAGTGCCGTTTCGTGCGTGCCGATGACATCTGGCTCAGTCCAGCCTACCAACGCGAATCGGCCTATATCGCCGTACATATGTATCGCGGCATGCCTTACCACGACTATTTTGAGCATATCGAGGCCATCTTTAGACGCTATCAGGGACGCCCGCACTGGGGCAAGATGCATACACGCACCGCCAATGAACTGGCCGCGCTCTACCCGCGCTGGCATGATTTTCGTCGTGTGCGTGCGGAACTTGACCCACAAGGCATGTTCCTCAATGATTATCTGCGCACCCTCTTTGCTGCCGAAACATCGACTTCCACGCCAGCATCTATACAAGGAGAAACCGCATGAGCGAGATTACCTCATTAGAAACGCCCTCAGCGCCTGCGCTACGTCGCAATGCGCTTGGCCTGCGTCATGCCATCGTGATCTCGGTCGCGGTCATGTCGCCTGCTGCATCGATCTTCTTCAATACCATTCCCCAGGCGGCAGCAGTGGGAGCAGCAATTCCACTCTGCTATATCATTGGCTTTGTGCTGGCGCTGCTGGTCGCCAATCAGTTCAGCGAATTTTCGCGTGTCATTCCTTCCAGCGGTTCAGCCTATACCTTCGTCACGGAGGGACTTGGGCCGCGTCTGGGCTTCATGACGGCCTGGATTGGTCTGCTAGCCATCGCTCTCGGCGTTCCCTACTCCTTTGTATTGCTAGGTGCTAACCTGCAAACACTGGTGGCACGCTGGCTCGGCCTCAACCTGAACTGGAGCTTCTGGTTAGTGCTGGCTCTCGGCATCGCCTTCGCTATCGCCTATCTCGGCGTTCGTGAATCTATGAATGTCGATCTGACGTTTCTGGCTGTCGAAATCGGCATCTGCCTCATCCTGGCGGCCATTGTTCTCTTCCACGTTGGTCAACAGGGAAATTTGACGCTCGCGCCGTTCAGTCCGAGCAGTATTCCGGCGGGCGGCGGTCTCGCAGTTGGTATTATTCTAGCGGCGCTCAGTTTCATCGGCTTTGAGACGGCGGCAGCATTGGGTGAAGAGACACGCAATCCGCATCGCAATATTCCCCGCGCCGTCTTTGGCTCTATGATCGTCGTCGGCATCTTCTACATTCTCATGTCATATGTCGGCACGGTCGGCTACGGTCCCAGTCACATGCTGACCGGCTATGCCAACGATTCCGCGCCTTTCGACACCATCAGCCGTAATTTCGGTGGACCTGTTCTGGCATTATTGATTGATCTAGTGGGTATCTTCTCCTTTTTCAGTGCCGCACTTGGCATCATCAACGGTGGCGCACGCATTATCTATACCGCTGCACGTGATGGCATGTTTCCACCACTCTTCGGCTGGCTACATCCTACGCATCAAACACCAGTAGGCGCAATCGCCACACTCTGCGTTTTTGGACTTATCGTCGGCCTACCGCTCGGCTTCTTTATGACACCCATCATCGCTTTTGGCTTCCTGGGTACATTGGACGCGCTCTTTGTGCTAGTTATTTATGCACTGGTCTCCTTTGCCAGCATTCGCTTTTTCCTGCGCAAGCGCCGCGAGAACTTCCGTATTATCCGACATGGCATTATTCCGGTACTCGCTATTCTGCTCATTCTCACAATTATTGCTCTACTCATAGTTTCGCCTGGTTCTGGCCCACTCGTCGCCGTTCCCTATATTCTACTGATATGGCTCATCATCGGCGTTGGTCTGCTCTTCGTCCTGCGGGGCAAGCGAGCATGACACGAATGGGATACTTCATGGAGGGGTAAGGCTTGACAAAATAGCATAACAGACATATCTTATGTACAGCCTGGCATCAATCTGCTGATATGATATTGAATATACAGATTCATGTTGTAATATAGAGGAAAACGTGAAAGATACACAACATCCACTGACACAGGGCATCTTGTTTCTGCTCGCCCTCGTCGGAGCAGGTATTGCTCTCTACCTCACCTCAGTTCACTACGAGAAGGTGCCGCTTGTCTGCTCCGCGCAAGGCTTCGTCGATTGCGCCCGCGTGACCAGTAGCGCATACTCCGTTATCCCCGGCACCACCATTCCTATTACCGTGCCAGGGCTACTGTGGGCTATCATCAGCGCAGTACTCGCCATCGTTGGTTGGCGCACATTCAACCAGAACCGACGCATGCTCTTGGCACAACTGATCTGGTCGCTCCTGGGTCTGTTAACCGTCCTCTACCTGGTCTATGTTGAACTGGTGAAACTGCACACTATCTGCGCGTGGTGTACGGGAATGCACGCCGTTATCCTGGTCATGTTCCTGATCTCCCTGGTACAATTTTTGAACGCGCCAACCGAAGAAGATGATGCAAGCGAAGAAGAGTCAACGTCCTTGAGTCC
>JAJZEJ010000102.1 GCA_021828635.1 Chloroflexota bacterium | reverse complement strand
TGCTCGCTATCGCAAAGAGATGACGGGGAGCCTGGATGAAGTGCAGATTCAGGCGATTGCCGACCGTGCCGTTGCTATGCGCACACTCTACGAACGTAAGCTCGATGTGCGCAGATTGATTGATGGTCAGGGAAAACTCACACCCGAACTGGCGGCGCAAATTGAGGCAGCCGCGACACTTCAGGAAATTGAAGACCTCTATTTGCCCTATCGACCCAAGCGCAAGACCCGCGCCAGCGTCGCACGCGAGAAAGGTCTGGCTCCCTTAGCCGAGATTATTTTGCAACAGGCTGAATTGAGCGGCGATGCTGAGGCGCTGCTAGAAGATCATGCTCGCCCATACCTCAATGCTGAAAAAGGCGTTGATACCAGTCTGGAAGCTTACGAGGGGGCGAAAGATATTGTCGCCGAGGTGCTAACTGAGGATGCCAATGTGCGTGGCAGTGTGCGTACTGTCTTCTTCAAGCAATCCATTGTGAGCGCACGTGCGGTAGACGCGGAGAAGCTCAAAGAGAAAGACCCCAACGGTGTTTATCAGCTGTACTATGAGTTCAACGAGGATATTACCAAACTGGTGCCACATCGCGTGTTGGCACTGAACCGTGCTGAGCGCGAGGATGTGTTGCGTATAGGTGTGGATGTTTCGTATGAGCAGGCCCAGGGACAGATCACGCAGTATTATCCCGTCAAGCCAACCTCACCCTTTGCGCATTTGCTCAGTAATGCGATGGAAGATGGCTATAAACGCCTGCTGGCTCCCGCTATGGAACGTGAAGTGCGTGTCGAGTTGACGCGCCAGGCCGAAGAGCATGCCATCCAGATTTTTGCCACAAACCTGCGCAATCTGCTCTTGCAACCACCTTTGCGCGGAAAAAAGGTGCTAGGCATCGACCCCGGCTATCGCACCGGCTGCAAGCTGACCATCGTGGATGAGACGGGCAAGTATCTTGAGTCCGATACGATGTACTTGTTTCAGTCCGATAAAGCTCGGCAGCAATTGCGTGGTCTGCTGAATAAGCATCAGATTGATGTAATCGCTATCGGCAATGGCACTGCCTCACGCGAAACCGAACAGCTTGTTGCTGATCTGATCGGTGAGATGCAGCGGCAGAACACGTCCAGGCAGATTGGCTATGTCATCGTCAACGAAGCTGGAGCCTCGGTCTATTCGGCCTCAGAGGCGGCCCGTCAGGAATTTCCAACGCTGGATGCCACGCAACGCGGTACTATTTCTATCGCTCGCCGTTTACAAGACCCGCTGGCCGAACTGGTCAAGATTGACCCAAAAGCGGTTGGAGTGGGTCTCTACCAGCACGATGTCGATCAGAAAGAATTGGCGGCGATGCTTGACCGTGTGGTAGACTCATGCGTCAACTTCGCGGGTGTCGAGGTCAATGCGGCCTCGGCGGCGCTTTTGAAGCATGTATCAGGTATCAATACTCGTGTTGCCAATGCCATCGTCAAATATCGTGAAGAGCATGGAGCGTTCAAGGCGCGGGCCGAGCTTCAGAAGGTTACTGGTTTAGGCCCGGCAACTTTTGTGCAGGCGGCTGGTTTCCTCAAAATCGCCAATGGTAGTGAGCCGCTTGATAATACCTTCATTCACCCTGAAAGCTACAATGCTACACGGACATTGCTAGAGTTGCTACCCGATGGTGATGGTACACACCTGAAACCGGCGCAACGTATCGCGCAGTATCGTCAGCTCATCAAACTCCAGAGTAGCTTGGGACGCAATACTCGTCGTAAAGGCAACGCCGAGAGTGAGGATGCCAGTTGGGCCGATCTGGCGGAGATGGTTGGTGTTGGACTGCCCACGTTGCAAGATATTCTGGAGAACCTGGAGAAACCGGGGCTTGACCCACGCGATGCCTTGCCCGCGCCCATTTTGCGTCACGATGTTCTCAAGATGGAAGATCTGCAAGTGGGAATGATCTTGCAAGGCACTGTGCGCAACGTCGTCGATTTCGGCGCATTTGTCGATATTGGTGTCAAACAGGATGGGTTGGTGCATGTCTCTGAGATGGCTGATCGCTTCGTCAAAGACCCATTGAGCGTGGTTGCCGTCGGCCAGATTGTCCAGGTGCGCGTGCTGAAAGTTGACATGCAGCGTGGTCGCGTGCAATTGAGTATGCGCGGCATCGCGTAGGGATGTGATTAGGAGGCTGTTCCTTGAGCTTTTACCATGAGTAGCGAGGTCAAAGAGACACCAGAGACGCTTGAGTCATATCGCCCGCTGCTATTTGCCATTGCTTATCAGATGACCGGCAGTGCGAGTGAAGTGGAAGATATGGTGCAGGAAACGTACCTCCGTTACCAGAAGAGGCAAGCGCAGATAGAGATAAAATCGGTTAAATCATTCTTAACCACGACCATCGTGCATCTTGCCATCGATTATCTGAAATCTAGCCGACACCAGCGCGAGTATTATGTCGGCGTGTGGTTGCCGGAGCCAGTGCTGACCGCCGATGTCGCACTATTACCGGACGAGATCGTGGAGCGCCGCGAGGCTGTGTCGATGGCGTTCCTGATCTTGCTCCAAACGCTCACCCCGCCAGAGAGGGCGGTTTTCCTGCTACGTGAGATCTTCGATTATCCCTATGAGACGATTGCAACCATCATCGGTAAATCGGTTGCCGCCAGCCGCCAGATCTTTCATCGCGCTCAACGACATCTTGCTGCGAAACGCTGCTCCTTCGAGGTAGCGGGCGAAGCACATCAATCGCTGGTTACGCACTTCCTGGAGGCTCTCCAGCAGGGGAATTTCGATGAACTGGTGCGCGACCTGGCCGAGGACGTGACCTTGTATGGCGACGGCGGTGGCAAGGCGACGGCGGTGGCAAGGCGACGGTGGTATCTCAGCCTCTGCATGGCGCGAAGGTTGTCGCCCGCTTCTTCTCCATCATCTCGCGCAAGGCTCCCGCAGATACGCGGGTAGTGCTATCTGAGGCCAACGGCATGCCAGTGTTGCTCGGTTGGGAGGGGGAAACGCTGACAACGGTCTTTCTTTTTGCGATCAGCGATGGCCGTCTCGCGGATATCTATGCACAACGCAATCCTGACAAACTCAGCTATCTGCAACGGCAACTTAGCCAGCTTAGATGAGACATTCATATCCCTGTCACAAATGACACCTCCTCATCGTCTTATGGCCGATCATGCACGAGAAGGGATTTTTCTCGTATGAAACCTATGATAATGAGGTGTAACAGATGAAGATATTTATCACGGGTGCAACGGGCGTATTAGGCCGCCATATCGTGCCGCAGTTGGTTCAGTCAGGGCATCAGGTACGCGGATTGGCACGTTCTGAGGGGAATGTCGAACTATTACGTCGGCTTCGTGCGGAACCGGTGTGCGTTGATCTCTTTGATCTGGCTGCGTTGACACAGGCGGTAGAAGCATGTGACGCGATCCTGCATTTGGCAACCAGGATTCCC
>JAJZEJ010000827.1 GCA_021828635.1 Chloroflexota bacterium | reverse complement strand
AACCTGCAAGGCCGTGTTGATCACTACCGTTGCCAGCACCTGACGAGCAACGCGGACAACGCCAACCACGCCAAACGTCTCTGTTGCCATCAAATCCTCCCGTTTCGTAGGGGCGTGATTGATCACGCCCTGAGCGCACCGACGGGTTATCAGGGCGTGATCAATCACGCCCCTACAAATCCCATCGCTTGAACCTGTGCTACTGCTTTCTCGATTTCAACCTGACTCCCGATGTTGAGCGTTGTTACGCCCTTTACAATACGTTTGACCATGCCAGTCAGTGCCTGCCCTGGACCAATCTCGATGAAGATGGTCACACCAGCTTGCGCCAGATACTCGATGGTGCGTGTCCATTGGACAGAAGCGGCGATCTGCTGGGCCAGTTCAGTACGCATTTCTTGCGCGGAGGTCATTGGAGTGGCATGGATGTTGCTGATAATGGGAAGTGTGACATCGGTAAGGGGCGCGGTTGCGAGAACGTGGGTCATCTGCTCGGCTGCCGGTTGCATCACTGGCGAGTGGAAAGCGGCGCTGACAGCAAGTGGGATAACCCGTTTAGCGCCTCGTGCCTTCGCCAGTTCTCCCGCACGATTGATAGCCCGTTGTTCACCGGAAATCACGATCTGCCCCGGTGCGTTATAATTGGCAATGGCTACCTTGCCTAAGCCAGGGTGGCTATGAGCGTCTAACTCTCCTGTGGCTGCCAGCTCGGTCTGTAACTGTTGTGTGGCTTCCTGGCAAATCGCTTGTAAGGTTTCGGTGTCCATGCCAATGATGGCCGCCATGCCGCTAGCACAGACAGAACCTTCATGGTGCATCAAGCGCCCTCGCTCACGCACGAGCCGCGCCGCAGCTGGCAGATCGATGGCTCCGGCTGTGACCAGCGCGGCATATTCGCCAACGCTATGTCCGGCTGTGTAAGCGGGAAGCAGAGGTGATGTCCACATAGCATTGTCTGGGGAGAGCGCCTCTTGAAAAGCTGCAAGACAGGCAAGACTGACCGTTACGATAGCGGGTTGGGCGTTGATTGTTTCGCGTAATGAGCCTTCCGGGCCTTGGAAGCAGAGCGTACTCAAAGAAAAGCCGAGGGCATTATCGACTGCCTCAAAAACACGTCGTGCAGCTGCCGACGAGGTGAAAATATCCTCCCCCATGCCGACAGCCTGACTTCCTTGACCCGGAAAGAGAAAGGCGACCTGTGTCGTCATACACTATCACTCTTTAATATGGGACGACCCGCATCCATCAACGACAGGTCTACCCACCTGTTGCTGTCTGATTGCATCGCTGCTTTCAGTGTATTGCGGATCGCTATTCCACGAATGTTATTATTTCTGTGTCTTGGGCAGGAAGACCTGGCGACCACGATAGGTGCCACAACTGGGGCAGGCATGATGCGAAAGCCGAGGCTTTTTGCACTGTGGACATGCGACCAATTGCGGCAGGTCGAGGTGATGGTGCGCACGTCGATCACCCTGACGGGCATGCGAGGTACGCTGTTTTGGTAATGCTCCCATGAGATGATGCTCCTCTTAAATTACAACTTTATTGGCTAGCGGGACGGACGCGATCAATCGGTCCCTACGCCTGCGTGCTGTTTTGCAACCATGTGTGTAGGATGCTCATGCGCCCGTCCTCTACTTCTGGCTGGCAATCGCATGATCCCTCGTTCAGGTTATGACCGCATTGCGAACAGAGACCAGCGCAATCTTCTTTACAGAGGGTTGCCATCGGAATGTTAACCAGTACATTCTGGCGAATGGCCTCTGTGAGGTCAAGCTGATGATGAGCGTCAATGTAGAATACATCGTCCTCATCATTTCTCGGTACTGGCAAGCCGGTGATGACATCAATGGTCGGATAGAATCGTTCCTCGAATGGCACATGTACCGGCTGCTCGAAGTCAGTCAAACAGCGTGTACAAGTCAACTTGAGCGTCATGTCTACCCAACCATCGGCCAGAATGCATTGATTTGTGCGCCGCATGCGTATATGGCCTGTGACCGGACCGATAACCTGAAAGTCATTGTCGAACTGTACCTGCTCTTCGTCTATCTCTTCCGTTAATGAAGTTCCGACCGCAGACTTCAACAATTGCGCCACATTGAAAATCATTGTATATTTCCTTTCACCATAGGGCAACGGACATATTCATCATATGGATGAAATAGCTGTTGGCGCGATATGAGCCATCCTCTATGCTTTGCTGGCGCTTGCTCATTATAGACAAGCTACGGTAGCGTGTCAAGTAGGAGGCGGCGTATCATGCTCCAGTGGTGTCGGTGGCCAGCGAGGCACGGCGCGGCGGGCGTCCCTCTGGTGCTTTCTCTGCTTTCTCTGCTTCTCCGCCTTCATCCACATCGTCGATCATATCATCATCGTAGTATTCTTCATATTCGCCTTCGTCCGCACTTTCGTCAGCTTCTGGCTCGAACTCCTGTGATTGATAGGGTGGCGTGTGCAAGCTCTCCAGACCTTTCTCGATACTCAGAATAGTACGGCTCACGTCGGCCTCGATGCTGCTAAGATGCTCTTTCAAATTGTGCAGGGTCTCCGCAACATAGCCATCAGCCTCGGCTTGCAGAGCCTCCGCCCGCTCTTCGGCCTGATGATTAATCTGGCGGGCGCGGATGCCAGCTTGGCGCAGCAATTCCTGCGAACGTTCTTCAGCAGTGCGAGCCAGTCCCTCGCGGCTGACGGCGCGATCAGCCTCCTCGCGTGCGCGAGCCAGGATGGCCGTAGCTTCTGACTGCGCCTGGGCCAGCATACGCTCTTTCTCCTGCACAAGACGCCGTGCCTGCTTGACCTCATCAGGTATGGAGATACGCATCTGGTCAAGTAGAGCCAGCATCTCGCTCTCTTTAATCAGCAGTTGATTGGTAAACGGCATTTTTGGACTGCTGGAAACAAGGTTTTCCAGACGGTCAATGAGGTAGAGTATATCCATTGCGTACTCGTCCCCCTTTCACCAGAGACTTATAACCCATGCTTACGCTGCAATGCTTTCACCACGGTTGGGGGTAGCATGTCGGTGACATCGCCGCCTAGACGGTTCACCTCTTTGATCAATGATGAACTGATGAAAAGCTGCTCCGTGTTGGTGAGCAGGCAAACGGTTTCGATATCTGGGGCCAGTTTGCGGTTCATCAGTCCTTGCTTAAATTCGGCCTCGAAGTCGTTGGGAGAACGTAAACCTCTGACAATAGCCTGGCCTCCTACTGAACGTACAAAATCAACGGTCAATTGTCCGGCGAAGTGTTCCACTCGTATATTGTGCATGCGTTCAGTCTCGATCACCTCTTGCCAGAGTGCGACCCTCTCATCGACGGAGAAGAGCAGGTTTTTAGCGGGTGAGGCGTAGACGGCGACAATCAGTGTATCAAATAAGCGGGCGGCTCTGCGAGCGATATCCAGGTGTCCATTAGTGAGCGGGTCGAAACTCCCC
>JAJZEJ010000530.1 GCA_021828635.1 Chloroflexota bacterium | reverse complement strand
CGATCTGGAAGCAGTTTATCCCTATCCACATCTTCCCAACAATAACAAACAAAGCAGCCCGCACAGGCTTGAGAAGCCACCTGTAGACACATTTTCATTATACCAATACTTCTCCCAAACCGACAAGACATGCCATCCTCCATCACTACACTGAAGAGCCAGAAAAAATGCTTGACAGAGCAACACCCTCACGCTATAATGAGTAGCGTCAAGAGCATCTAGCAATTGGCAAGCCGGTGTAACTCAGTGGTAGAGTAGCTCATTCGTAATGAGCAAGTCGTCGGTTCAACCCCGACCACCGGCTTTTTTCATGTCTTCAAACTCATTACCCGTAATACCTCATTACTTCCCCAAACTACTAAATAATCCTGTTATTTTATCTATTTCATAATTTTTCGCCCATTTTACTCCTTTCTCCTGATTATTCTTTGCGGCTTCTAAACGCAATCTTCCTTTAGAGCATGAAGGAACGTCATCCACAGGTATAAGATAGACTTTGCCATTATCAGGAAAATATACACCAAAGTAGTCCGCCTCACCTCTATATCCTTTCCTTAAATGAGGTTTCCCACCAACTCTAGCATATGTAATAGCAGTATTAAATTCCAAACAACCACTATCCTCAGTATATCTTGCGGCTTTGCATTGAATGCGTATGAGGGTTCCTTCATCATCAATTGCAATATCGTAGCGGTGGTCATGACCCCAGGGAATGAGACATTCATACCCTAACTCTACTAGCTTTGCCAGGATAATACATTCGGCAACCTCGCCCTTTTTCGCAGTATTTTTGGGTTTACTAGACAACAACATAAATATAACACCTGCCCTCGCTACCTTTTTTCATTGTAGCATCAATAGTATCTTTTCTACCTCATAGTCCTCTGCCCAACGTACACCTTTTTGCTGATTATTAGCCGTCGGCTCTATTCTCAGAGACCCTAGTGTCGTTCCTATATCCTCAACAGGCACAAGATATGCTTTACTGGTAAATCTGCAATATACGGCAAAGAAGTCGATTTCTTCCTTCGTATAGCTCCTTTTCGTTTTGGCCCACCAATGTACACTACAAGTGTTGAACACAACAACCCCATCCTTGTATCGTCCAGTCTTGCATTGCAAACGATAAAAACGGTTATCCTTCTCCATCACCATGTCATAACGGCGTCCCTCGCCAAAAGGAATTAGGATGGTATAGCCATATTCCATGACAACTGCGGCAATTTGCGCCTGCGCTCTTTCGCCAATGGTATTAGGTGTCAGATATTGTTCCTCAGCCTGTCCTTCCATCTCAATCATCGACATAATTTTTCCCCCAGTATTCCAGCTATGCTACGTGCCTCACAGATAGATTAAAACCCATCTATCTAGCAGCATTATACAGCTAACCATAATAAAATACAATACTCTTATATTTGTATTTTTCCTAACGAACGTTCATTAGCATATTATACAAGATCAGCAGTATTTAACAGCATATAATAAGCGTAGTTCGATTTAGCGGTTCATGCGTCCGCTTTGTGTAAGACACAGCGCAATGTAGTAGCCCATTCCTCCGGCATATCCATATAGGAACCATGATGGCCAGGGAACGTCACCAAATCGCAACCGAGTTGCTAGGAAGCGTACATAAAAAAACGGTAAGTGGGGTTCATCTACCGTTGGGAGCGCACAGGAAACAAGGGGCAAGCAGTGCGGAACTGCTCGACTAAGCGTTCGACCTCAAGCATGGACTGGTGCATGGGCAGAGGCGCGATCAGGTTCAGGGTTAGTATCTTGCGGTTGAGGGCGCGGAGGGCGCTTTCATATTCGCTGACGGCCTTCTCGACGGAAAGGTTGAAGGCTCGTCGCTCACTGGGAAAAGGCGGCACACGACGCGCACGTAAGGCTTTTCTGCGCCGAATGAGTTGCTCCAATTTGGCTTCCAGATGCTCACGCTCGTGGCGAATTTCTTTGATCAGTTCAACCTCTTCGGGCGCGTAGCCATTGCTTTTGAGTAAGTTATAGCCCATTGCACGATCACCGGCATAGACGTTCTCTTCCAGGTTTAGGGGCTTGCCAAAGCCAGGGAGGTTTTTGAACAAGCCACGCTCCTCGGCATCGCGTATCTGCTCTTCGATATAGTCATGATAAGCTTTGCCGTGATAGCGATTGGCCTTTGTTCTGGCCTCATCAGCCGCCTGTACCGTCTTCTCTGGTAACTTACGCCAATCGACAAAATCCATAGGTATCTCTGCTCACCTTCCCACAGGTTTGGACGTGATAAATCACGTCCCTACATTGATTATAGTCGCTGTGATGAGGCGCTCTGCAACCTCGTAGACTTGCGCCAGAGGGATAGCGCGTTCGGTGGCAATGCGTTTGCACTCATCATATTCGGGTGACGCGCTGATAATACGCGAACCCAGACGTTTTACCTTCACGCTGAGCGGACCAAAGGGCGTTTCCAGTTGTTGGAAGCTGCGTTGGGCTTTGCGGCGTTGCATCTGCTGCATACGCACACCGAGCGTACTTGTCTCACGCAATAACACACCAGCGAGCATCTCGCTCTCTTGCGGTTGCGTAATTACACTAATCAGCACAGCCGGACGATTTTTCTTCATCTGGATCGGCGTATAGCTGACATCCAAAGCGCCCGCCTGCAATAATTGCTCCATCAGGTTGCCGATTAGTTCACCGCTCATATTATCGATATTGGCCTCGATGACCGTCACCCAATCGGTATCGGCCTCGCCCTCAACGCCAGAGAGCTGACCCAGGCAGAGACGCAGGCAGTTGGGCCAGGGCAGACGTTTGCGGCCAAAGCCATAGCCGACACGCTCGATAGCCAGCGGCGGCATCTCAAAACGGGCCAGTGTAGCGAGAATTGCCGCACCAGTTGGTGTCACTAGTTCGCCCTCTATATCGCGGCTAATCCAGGGAGCTTGTACGCGCCGCAGGATTTCCAGGGTGGCAGGTGCGGGAACGGGTAACAAGCCATGTGCAGTCTTGACATGACCATGAGTGAGTGGCAACGGCGAGGCATAGAGATGGGCAATCTTCAGCGTCTCAATGCCGACAGCAGCACTCACGATATCTACAATAGCATCTACCGCGCCCACCTCATGGAAATGCACTTCTTCAACGCTGCTCCCATGTACGGTTGCTTCGGCTTCGGCCAGACAACGAAAGATAGCTAGCGCGGTATCGCGGACACGCTGCGAGAGACCGGAATTGTGCAGAATAGCCGCAATATCGGAAAGATGGCGTGTCGGTTGCTCTCCCTCATCCAACGTGACATCACAATGCACGCCGCGTATGCCCTTATCGACAACCGTTTCACAAAGCAGGCTATAACCACTAATCGGCAGAGTTGCTAGTGCTGCTTTGACTATATCGAGCGGCAAGCCGATATCAAGCAATGCACCAAGAAACATATTGCCACTGATGCCGGAGTGACAATCTAGATAT
>JAJZEJ010000351.1 GCA_021828635.1 Chloroflexota bacterium | reverse complement strand
AAGATGACGCTTCCCATCTCTCAGGAAGAGATGAAGATCCCAGGAAGACGACCTGGTAGATAGACCGCGGGTGGACGCCTGGTAACAGGTGGAGCTGAGCGGCCCTAATGATCGAACGGCTTGTCTTTACAAAGCTACCATCATTCTAAACAAAGTTAAGATAGAGCGAAGTA
The DNA here is from genome assembly GCA_021828635.1 of Chloroflexota bacterium. The sequence goes on along the minus strand of JAJZEJ010000351.1, from coordinate 3,296 downwards.
GCGTGAAGAACACAAGTAACTGTCAGTGGTTATGGAAAAACTGTTGTGAAGTACTGCTGATGCCGACTACGGCTAGCAGGACGGCAAAATTGAGATAATCATGCTTATCACGGTTGTAATTGTACCAAGCAGCAAGACACCCACAAGGGGTGTCACTACCTGTAGTGACACCCCTTGTGGGTACCTTGCTTCATATCAACGTTGACAGAGTTATAGCAAACTCAGAGCATACAAAATCTCTTGACGCGCCTCCACGTCCTCTTCGCTGCGCAATGCTTGCTGTAACGCATCTTCAGCCTCTTTACTCCCTAACCTTCCCAATGCCCAGGCCGCATGGCCGCGTACCAGCGACTCATTATCATGCAATGCTCCGATGAGGGCTGGAACTGCCTGCCTATCACCACTATTGCCCAATGCAACACACACATTACGCAACAAGCCACGCCTTTTTGTACGTTTGATAGGACTACGGCGAAAACGCAGGCGAAATTCCTCCTCTGTCATTGATAGCAATGGAATCAATTCTGGACTACTGCCAACATCGGGATGGGGCAGAAATTCAGTTCGTGGCTGTAAGACTGCTAGTCTGCGGCGTCTCTCAGCTATATGGTTGACCGGGCAAACTTCCTGGCAAATGTCGCAACCGAAGATCAGGTTGCCCATCAGTGGACGTAGCTCGATGGGAATACTGCCACGTAGTTCAATGGTAAGAAAGGAGATGCAGCGTGTGCTATCCAGGCTATAGGGATTGGGCAGTGCCTGTGTGGGACAGGCATGCAGGCATAGTTCACACTGACCACAATTCGTTTTGACCGGCACATCAGCTTCCAGAGGCAGGTTGGTAACAATTTCTGCCAGAAAGACCCAGGAACCCCAGCCCTTTGTCAGTATATTCGTGTTCTTGCCATACCAACCCAGACCTGCACGCTCGGCCACGGCGCGATCTACCATACGTCCGGTATCAACAAACAGGCGTGTCTCCAACCTATCACTCATTGCGTCACGAGCATAGTCACGTAACCAGGCCGCGAATTGTTGCAACTTGGGTTTGATAATGTCATGGTAGTCATCACCCCAGGCATAGCGCGAGATACGCCCACGCGGTGTACCCGTTTCAGCCTCATCTGGCTGCTCCGTGAGATAGCACAGCGCCAGCGTGATAATCGAGCGTGCATCCGGTAGCAAGGCATTGGGATGGCAGGAAACTTCGGCACGCTCACTGGTGAACCAGGGCAGACCCTCCATGTAGCCCTGCTCAATGCGTTTACGGATAACATGCTCAGCTTCTGGAAATGCATCCGCTGTCGTAATGCGAACGCTATCGAAGCCGAGCGTATAAGCATATTCCTTAATGGTCTGAATATGTAGCATGCTTCACGTCTTTTACAGGCTAGTTGACAACATCGCGCTTGAAGGTAACATACCAGGCAATCCCGATAAAGATAGCCAGATATACTACTAATACGAGTAAGGCATGCACATTTGAGAGTGGAACTGGAGTTGAAGCTGTAACGGGCGTATGAAACAGGTATTGGCCCTGATTTTGCAGAAGCGCATCCGTATTATTGCCAATCAGGTAATCAGGAATGGCACTGATAATACGACCCAGTGAACCTTTATTCAAGAAGCCGATCACCACCAACAGGCTACTCACCACCGGCTCTAGCAATACCCAGGCGATAGCGCCAGCCACGCCTGCCGCCGTTGAGCGCCCCAGTGTCGCCAGACAGAGCGCCAGCATTGCGTAGATGAACAGGTCTAGCATAGTGGCCAGTGTATATAGGATGGCATGGAGAATCCAGGCACCTGTCAGAAAACCGAAAGATTGTGCAATGCCGGTGAATAGAGTAAACAATAAACCGGTGACTATACCAATACATATCATGAGCAGTAAGCCTATGAAGATGCAGGCAAGAATAGCACCAATTTTCATGAGAACGAACTGACTACGGCTGGGGCCACGTGTCAACATTAAGCGAAAGGTACCATGACTATACTCACCGCCGACAATGCTACCAGCCAGAATGACGATCAATAGCCGACCAATATTTTCTGCTATAACAGTCGCAAGACTAAGCGAGGTAGGCAGGCGCAACCATAACGAAGCACTGATACCAGCCGTATCGCCGTTATGAATCAGTACGATAGAGAAGATGCCAACGATAGCGAACGTGCCAATCGCGGCGATAAGACAGATTACTAGCAACACAATTGACATGGCACGGCGACGAATTTTGTAAAGTTCGACGCCGATGAGGCGCAAAAGTGTACTAATAAAGTCGGTACGCCCCATAAAGACGGTATTGATGCGCACTGGAGCTGGTACTTTGCGGCGCGAAATGGATTTTTGTGACATACTCATGCACGTTCTCTCTTTCCGACCCCTGGTAGTTCAGCTGAAGGTGAAACATAGATCGGAGCCTCAGCCAACGCCTCCATACCCATGTGATTCTCTGGTGCAAAGGTCGTTGCAGCCAAAAAGAGATCTTCCAGGCTGCCTTCACGCGGATGCAGTTCTGCGGCAAAGAGGTTCTGGCGTGCTAGCAGGGCGTTGAGTTCCGCCGAGTATTGCACAGGTGCATTGACGATCAGGGCCAATCCACCACGTCTGCGCCCCTCGATATGGGCCTCGCGTATCCAATCTATGCCGCGCTCACGGGCCTCCTGGATCAGAAGGAGCGCCTGTTGCGTGACCTCTTCATTACCCATAAAGAGTTCAATCTGCTGGCTCTGTTGCAAGAGTTCACTGACTTTACCCTGGACGACAAGGTTGCCTTTTTGAAGAATAGCGACGCGGTTACAGACCTGTTGTATCTCGTAAAGAATGTGGCTGGAGAGAAAAATCGTCTTGCCGAGCGAGGAGAGGCGCTGAATAAGGCGGCGTATCTCGATCATGCCCGATGGGTCAAGCCCGTTGGTTGGCTCGTCTAGCAGAACCAGTTCTGGGTCGGTCAACAGGGCCGCCGCAATGCCAAGACGTTGCTTCATACCGAGCGAGTATTTGCGATAGGCCAGATTTTCGTAGCTATGCAACTCGACGATATCAAGTACCTCTTCTAGACGGCGATCATTGATTGGACCTAAGCGCATACCAGAACTGGCGGCAATCACGCGCAGGTTGTCCAGGCCGGAGAGATAGGGATAGAACAGGGGCATCTCGACGATGGCTCCCACACGTTGCAGTATCTCCGGTAGCTGATAGGCTGTATCCATGCCAAAGAGAACGGCCCGTCCGGCTGTAGGGTGAATCAGACCCAGCAACATGCGAATCGTGGTGGTTTTGCCCGAACCATTGG
>JAJZEJ010000003.1 GCA_021828635.1 Chloroflexota bacterium | reverse complement strand
CATACAGGCGTCAACATGCGCTAATTTGGCTGTATGTAGAGCTGGTAGTAACTGACGTACCTGGCTAGCCATGTGTGTGATGATGTGTGTGTCAATGCCTGGTTCGGCGTTGGGGTCAATGGAGGTGCCGAAATTGTGCGAGGCCACTTTGAGCCAGTTTGGCCCCCAGCCTGCGCAGGTATTGTGCATGGGGAAGCCATAGAGATCGTCGGCCATGAAGGCTGGGAACGCTGGTAGGCCAAAGGATTGTACTGGCAAATTGGCAAAATAGAGTAGATACTGGCGTGTGATATGAATGGGCAGATGCAATTCTCCCAGCAAATTATGAATCCATGAACCGATGGCTAGCGCAACGCGCTCTGCAGTGATGTCGCTCCCATCGCTACAGTGTAGCTGGATAGGTTTGCGCCAATCATTGTGCGTGAGTGCGGTGACACGTTTTGCTTCCAGAATGGTTCCACCCATAGAGAGAATCAGATCGCGTAATGTTTGTAAGCAACGCGAGGCATAAAGAATAGCCGCCTGTGTATTGTAGATAAAGAGATCGTAGTTTTGAAGATGAAATTGCGGGAAAAGCTGTTTACAAGTGGCGCGTGCCAGGCTCCGAATCGGTAGTTCTAGCTCACGCAAAATGTGATAGCTGCTTTGTGTAAACGTATCATCCTCGTGACCAAGTGCCAGTAATCCGCTCGGTGTATAAAGTTGACACTGTGAAATCTGTGCGAGATTATGCCAGCGTTCTAAGCTGGACATTACCATTTTCGAGTAATAAATATCAGCGCCATACTCAAAACGTAAAAGACGTGAAAGGCCATATGATGGACTACGCTGATGGTTAACTGTTGCCTGCTCAAGAACGGTTACATGTTCATGACCCTGTTTCAAGAGTGCGTATGCCGTAGCAAGCCCCACAATGCCGGCCCCTACGACGACAAATTCTGATCGTTGCACGATAATTGTTGTCCCTCCTATCTGTTTGGTTTAACATGTTTGAGTATAACAGCGTGTACACTTAATGTCAAGAAAAAACGTCAAAAAAGTAGAACATATCGATTTTTGAACAATGTAGAATTTGCGAGTACATTTGTAATAAATGTGCAATATCTTTGTATAGTCGTGATGAACGCCATTGTGTCACTAGCGTGCAACAAAAATCGACATTGTAACAGATACAATGTTGGAATGTTGTGTTTTGGGCAGAGGCAAAGCTATCTGTGATCTCGACGTACAATGATAAATATCCTACAATGGGGCTGGAAGAATCCGCTCTATGCTGTCTCAGCAAGTGTGGAACATGCAGGTTGCTATAGTATCGATCAGCCTGCTATGCTATAACAGAGAAGATGAGAGGTATCATAAGATACGATGCAGATAAACACAACATTGTACGGACAAAGTCTTCATATTGCTCCTGCACAATGTTTACAAGGAAAACCGTTATTGCCAACATCGAAATACTACACACTGCGCTATCTGCTCGCGGCTACCCTGGCGCAAGGTGAGAGTCGTATTATTGGACCTGCTGAAAGTGATGATAGTGAGGCGTTATTTCGTGGCTGTAGAGCATTAGGGGCCGTGTTGGCGTGGCAGGATGAACAGCATCATGTGCTGCATGTGCAGGGTGCGGGTTCACATTTGAATGTGCGTCAGGCAGAGGCGACATTGATAAACGTGGGCAATGCTGGAGCTGTGTTGCGCTTGCTGCTTGGCATTGGCGCATTATTGCCGGATGTAACCTTTGTGACAGATCATCCGCAATCGCTAGGCAAGCGCCCTAATCGGGAATTATTGGAAGCTCTACATGCATTGGGGGCGCATTGTCAAGGAACCGGTTTTGATGGTTGTTTGCCTATTACCATTCATGGTGGTCAGTTGCATGGTGGAGTGGTTCAAGTTTCCGGTGCGCGTAGTTCACAGTATCTTAGCGCGTTGCTCTTCCTCGCACCGCTACTGCCTGAGCAGTTAGAGATTACCGTCACGGATGGACTCAAATCCCAGCCTCTGGTTCGCGCAACGTTAGAAGTGCTGCACGAGGCTGGCATCAGCGTGCAATATGACCAGTCGCTACGTCATTTTGTGATGCCCGCGCCGCAGAACTATCAGCCTCGCACCTACGCTATTCCTGGCGATTATCCCTCGGCTGCCGCGCTGATCGCCGCTTGTGCTGTGATGCCAGATCCCACGAGTGAATTGTACCTGAGTCCACTACGTTCCGGTGAAGAGATCGGTGAACGGTTGCTGGACGCCTTTTGTGCCATGGATGTTGACTTGCGCGTTGAGGGTGAGACAGTGATTGTGCGTGGTGGACGCCAATTGCGGGGCATCAAACTGGATGGTGATTTGCTGATTGATTGTATACCCGTACTGGCGGCTATGGCCTGTTTTGCCGAAGGTGAAAGCATCTTTTACAACGTTGAAAGTCTGCATTATAAAGAATCCGACCGCATCAACGATCTGTGTGCGGAATTACAACATGCTGGTTGCCTGGTAACGCCACAGCGCGACGCGATCATTGTACAAGGGCAACCAGAGGGTATCGAGGGTGGCGTGACTGTCGATGGACATTCAGATCATCGCTTGTTAATGGCGCTGACCATTGCCGCCCTGCGTAGCCGTCAAGGTTTGACGCTCAGTGGAGTAGAGCATATCGCCAAGAGCTTTCCGCACTTTTTCAGCGAATTGCAGCTCGCGGGCGTACACGTGTTGGAAGGATAGGGCGGTCGCGCAGGGTAACTGACAAATCCTGGTGATTGCGGTCGTCCTGCTTGCTAAATTCTGCCTTGCGATATACAATAGCCGTCGATAGGGAAAGAAGCTTTGTTTCGCGTGTGGCATCGGGGGAGTGAGTTATCGCCTCTGTGTTTGATGGAAAGGATAGAGACGTGTACAGGTTCAAGGGCTTTGATAGTGCCGTATGCGGAGATAGCATATCCGCGTTGGAGGCTATCGTCAATGCCTGGATGGAGGAGGAGCGCCCACGCATCCGCCATGTCTGTCAGACTATGCGCGGCGAACATATCTTGCTAAGTTTTGTTTATGAGGATACGAAAGAATTAGAACAGCGTGTGGCGGCGCAGACACAGTTTCGTGTAAGTTCAGCGCGTTTCTTTGACGATGACCTTGAGGAACGCCCTACCACGCCGCGCATTCCAGCCACGCCTCCCCCGATGCATTCGCAGGAGTCGCGGGCGGACGATACACAAAGATAAATATTATGACAGTACCATACCTGATTTACTGCACACCTGATGGCGAATTACGCGAAGAGCCGCGCCTGCAAGCGATGGCCTTTGGTGATTGCCCTTTGACAATGAACGATCTGATACCGTTGCCCGATGGCGTGACACTTTCGATGATGCCTGATCGCATGGCTGTTGGCCGCAAGCGCAATGGCGAGCGTCAGGTGATTGCTCAGTCACGTGGTTGGGCGATGGCGGCACTCTTGCCGATTGGCTATACACGCACAGATCG
>JAJZEJ010000696.1 GCA_021828635.1 Chloroflexota bacterium | reverse complement strand
AAAACCTCTCACGCCCGCAAAACCTCTCACGCCCGCAAAACCTGTCGAGCAGCACATAGGGCGTGATAAATCGCGCCCCTACGATATTGCATCTAGTGACCCAGACAAGCTGGTCCCAGACTGCTGAGGTTCGCAGGCACATGGAAGGTGATGAGCGTAATGGTTCCCAACATAAAGAAGGCCAGTAGCAGTACTCCGGCAGCCGAAAGCAGCGTTAGACGCAGGCCACGCGAGCGCACGTAGTCGTCGATCACGATACGCAAGCCATTAACGCCATGTGTCAGTGCTAGCGTGAGTAACACCCAGTCATAGAGCCGCCAGAAGGGATTCGCATAACGAACGGCCACGAATTGGTAGGTCGTGCAAGATACATCGTTCGTGGCGTGCATGATAATCAGATGGATAATTACCATGAAAAAAAGCACAACACCGGAGACGCGGAAGAAGTACCAGGAGAAGGTCTCAAAACCGCCTCCCGCTGGGCGTGGACCAGTGCCAGTTGACAAACGCATCATACTATGAACTCCTCTTCAGTGTCTCTTTAATGTATTTGTGCCAGTGGCTGAACAAACCATACAGCGACGCCAGGGATGACAGGGCCGATAACGAAGATGCAGAAGACGATGAAGGCCACAATTGTTACCACCATCACCCCGGCAAACATTGGCTTCTGGTAATAGGCTCCCTTGCGCCAGAAATCAATAACCATGACGCGCACACCGTTCAGCGCATGATAAAGAACCGCTGCGATGATTGCCAGAGACAGCAGGCGTACAACAATAGTATCAAAAAAGGCGATACCCTCATTGTACACCTGGGGACCGAAGCCGAGCAGCGAAATATCAACGATGTGGATGAACAGGAAAAGCAGAATTGCGAGTCCTGAGACGCGGTGGAACAACCAGGACCACATGCCAGATTGACCTTTATACATCTTTTCCTCAATTCAGGGGCAAGAGGGCAGTATGAGGCAGCCGGTAATGAACAGTGACAGGCAAAGGTCAAATAAGGGTTAGCCTCTTCGCTCTTGCTCTCGCCCATTTCTACGATAGGTGAATTTCAAGGGGCGTTACTCTATCGAGCCGATACAAGAGCTACGGAGCGCGTGCGAGTAGCACCCCTTTGTGTCTACCATGTTGTTGACGTTGTATGTGTATTATACTGCACACAGAGAAAGTACGCAAAGGGGAAATCTAATAATCTAATACCCGCTCTCATGACCACAGCCATTCGACAAGCTACCTGATTTGTACTATACTCTGCTTACGTTTGTGACCATGATCTGTGAAAGATTTTGTCCCTCCTGAGAGAAAGAAGATGTCTCTATGAGTATCAGTACGAGATTTTTTGTTGGCCTGGAAAATGATCAAGAGGTAAGCATCTATCCACAATTTATTTGGGGCGGGCGCGGAAGGCTACTGCTGGCTCTAGTTTCAGGACTCATTGTTGAGATTACCTGTCTGTTCTTAGTAATCAGAGGACATTATGATTTTTCTGTTTGGGGAGGGCTTATTGTTGGGAGTCTCATTCTTTTTATGATCGTGCTTCAGCGCATCTGGGGTGCTATCCTCACGATCAATGAACAAACGTTTTCTCTGCGCCCCAATCCATTTGAGAAGCGCATAGATATCCAATGGGAAGAAATTGCCGCTATTTGTGTCAGTGGAAACCGTCGTCTTTCTCTGGAGATTATTCCCTCGACGACCCATACCGAAGCCTTTTTGTTGCGTCAAACGCCTTCTCTCAGAAAAAGCCTTACACGCCAGCTTGAGCAAACAGGGTGTATCGCCTGTTTTCCACGCTGGCCTTCCTACACTGAATTCTTGCCAATCTCGCTATTTTATCTCATTCAGAATCGCTACCAGCAGCAAATTCAGCAGTATCATATCGAGCTTCGTGATGAGCGAGGATAGCATTTATGTCAATATTGATGTAGCATGAAATCCGCATGCATGGCACCCACAAGGGGTGTCACTACATGTATCACGTGCTTTTGACGCGAATAGCCGCCACAGGCGGCGAAACATACATGTAGTGACATCCCTTGTGGATGCCATGCTCGTTTCTGCTCGTTGCCTGCTTGACCATTTTCGAAGAAGTTCTTGTGGGTGCCATGCGACGGATGCTACACGCGTTGCCCAACGAGAGGCTTTTAAGGCGAGACAAGCTTTTAGTGATGATGCGCCTTTCGATGTCTCCGCCTTCTCGGCTGTTCCGGTATGTGTGCCTCAACTTCTTCCTGGGCGCGTTGCTCGGCTGAGAGAGGTTCAAAGAGCCACGCCCTTCGGCGTATCATATAGAGGACAGATGTTTTGGGTTTCGTGAGCAGCCAGCAGGCAAAATAGAGGTCAGAGATGGTGGGCAACACGCAGGCAAGAAGGATAAAGGCTAACATATTGCCAAGCACTCCCCAATGTCCAAACAGTAGAGGAATCAGCAGAACAACGTAGAGGCTCAAAGGAGCAAGAGCAACCAGCAAAGCATCTCCATAGGATCGGTATTCCCCTTCCACAACAGAAAAGTCTGCCATGTAATAGATGATGCGAATGGAAAAGATTGACGACCATGTAACAGGATAGCCTAGCAAACGGCTTACTCCTCTTTGGATCATTCTCCTGACGAAAAAGGGGAAAATTATTGTAATGATAGTCACGATATCCAATGCTCCTCGCTGAAGTGGCAAAAACACACCGAATTCTGACAAAGTAACGAGGACCACAAGAAAAAGAATAGTAATAACCTCAATAATATTGATCAAGGTTGGTGGGTAGTGGAACTTAGCCGTAAAGCCATATCCTTTTGGTGTGATGAGTTCTTCTTCTAAAGACAAGAGATATCTCCTTACGTTTTCCGCTACGCGCTTGCTGTATGTATGAGATAAGCAATAAAGTGGTGTGAACCAACGCTCAAGGCCCACTCCATCGGCCTCTGTTTTCAGAGAAAACAAACGTGAAACAAACGTTTAGTGGTGATGAGTCTTTCTGTGCCTCCGCCTTTTCAGTTGCTCTGGCATGTGTGCTTCTGTTTCCGCTTGGGCGCGTTGCTCGGCTGATAAGGGTTCAAACAACCATGCTGTTCGACGCTTCATGTAGAGTGTTGAGCTTTTTGGTTTTGTTAGCAGCCAACAAGCAAAGTAGATATCAGAGGCGGTGAGTAAAAGCCCTACGAGTAGGGCAAAAGTTAGCATATTGCCAATGGTTCCCCTCTGTCCGAGCAACAGAGGAATTAATAAGATGATGTAAAGGCTCAAAGGAGCAAGAGCAACGAATAAAGCATCCCTATAGGAACGATATTCTCCTTCCTCAACAGGGAAACCAGGAAGGAAAAAAAGGAGAAAATGTGGCCCCCATGAGAAAGGATATCCAAACAAGCTACTTACCCCTTTTTGGACTGCTTTTCTTACAGCGTAAGGAGAGAAGATCGTGAGTATCATCATAATGAAAAGTGACCCTTGCGCAAATGGCAAAAAAAAACC
>JAJZEJ010000161.1 GCA_021828635.1 Chloroflexota bacterium | reverse complement strand
GCGATCAGGCCATCTTCACACGCCGCAACGCCTTTGAACAATTAGATGGCTACCGCGACTGGCCCTTTATGGAAGATGTCGATTACAGCGAGCGCATGGGACGCGCCGGAACGGTAACATTGCTGCGACACGCGGTAGAGACTTCCGCACGTCGTCATCAACGCTGGGGGTTGGTACGCACACAGCTCACCGTCATCCTCATTCGCATCCTCTACCTGCTCAAAGTACATCCCGCATATTATGAATGGCTTTGGCCGCCTGTGCGCTAGACGTACAGGGCGTGATAAATCACACCCCTACGCTATTTGTCAGTATCTTCCTTGTTGTCTTGTGCGTTGAAATAGCGTAAGATGTTAGCACAACGATTAGATCAACAAGGAAGTACAACGTATGCCAGAGAGCATCACGCAATCTGACCAGGATTATAGCGAAAATGCCGTTCAACTCGATCATACAGAAGAGCATAGCGAGCAATCGCCCACCCCCTCAACAACAGATGCGCTCGTGATCTGGACACCGGGCTTTATTTTGCTTTTCGCGGCTATCCTTGTCGTCGGATTGAGCGGCGCAAGTATGCTAACACAAGGCATGGTGAACGGCGGTCTCTATCCAGCAGGCATGGTACTGTGTGGCTACAGCGTCCTCCTCCTGGGATTTTGGATAGCTCTTATCCGCTCAACACACGTCTTCTGGTTGCGGGTAGGCAGCATCTTTGGTTGTGTCTGGTCAGTCTTTGCCAGCATCGGTTTTATTCTGAGTACTTTACCACTCGCTCCAACAGCACCGATACTTGTGCATCTCAGTGTCGCCACCGACAGCGCCTTTCTGGCAGCTTTTGCCTGTCTCTCGGTCGCACGCACGCCATTCAAACGCTGGGATAGTTGGTTTTTTGCTCTGGGATTGCCCTTCGCCGCCTGTGTTGCCATACTCATCTACACCTTCTTGCCACCGCCCTGGCACACTATTAGCAGCCTGGAAACGGTAGCGGCATTGACTCTGCTTGGCCTCGGCACGCTCACATGGTGGTTGCGTCCCTCTTGCTGGCGCGTTCAGCCTGGTCCAACCTTCCTGCTTGGTGTTGCGCCTCTGTTGCAAGTGCTGGTCGCTATTCCAGGGCTACCAACCCCAGGCGATCAGCTTTTTTTCAGTCAGGTAGCCTTGCTGCTGCTGCTGCTTGGCATTCTGCGGCTTATTCAGGGCGAACGAAGATTACAGATTAGTCGCGCTGGTTAATTTATTAGCAAATAGTTTTGTACTATCGCCTACCTCACATTTTTCGTGTGTTCCAATCCATTGACCAACCTCATGTTATCGATTATACTTGCGGTAATTCTTACACATCAGTTTCAGCTATGGCATATTCCTTATTTCACTTGAATTTAATATGGCAGGTAGACCTGATTACAAAGCAGGGGGCAAGACAATGACGATGTTTAATCAGCATACAGGGCGACTGTCTCCACAATCTATGCTCCAGCAACGCTATATGATTGTTGGGTTAGCTGGACGGGGCGGCATGAGTGCTGTGTATCAAGCCGTAGATACACGGCTCCAACGGCGCGTAGCGATTAAAGAGATGGGACAAGCCAAAATCGCTCCAGCGGAACTGGCAGCAGCTGAGGCGCGTTTTGAGCAGGAAGCCCGTATGCTCGGCGCACTCTCTCACCCTAACTTGCCACGCATCCAGGACTCATTCAGTGAGTATGGGCGCTCTTATCTCGTCATGGACTACATTGAGGGAAAAACGCTCCATCAATTAATTAAAGAAACACAGGGACAACCCTTACCAGTAGCACAAGTAATATATTACGCTCTACAACTCTGCGCTGTACTGGACTATCTGCACCAGCAACACCCACCAATTATCTTCCGCGATGTGAAACCAAGCAATGTGATGGTACAACCTGATGGGCATCTTTACCTGATCGACTTTGGTATCGCGCGTTTTTTCAAAGAGGAGCAGGCGCTAGATACGGTCTTTCTCGGCTCTCCTGGCTATGCTGCACCCGAACAGCATGGCGTCTCACAGACCAATCCTCGCAGCGACATCTATGGCTTGGGAGCAACCTTACACTATTGCTTGACGGGACGCGACCCCTATTATGCCAAAGAACAGTTTGTCTTTGCGCCTATTCGTACCGTTAATCAACAGGTACCACTTGAGTTAGATATGTTAATTCAGAGTATGGTCGCACAGGATGAGCAGCAACGTCCGGCTAATATGCAAGATGTAGCCGCAACACTTCAGCGTATCGGGCAGACAGCGACCTCGCATACTACCGCGATACAATCTCCAGCTCGTTCAGCCAACGCCGCGACCCAGCCTTTTATGGTCCCCAATCCAACCACACCACAGCCTATTGTAAGTGTGAGTGCCGCTCTGCCCCCTACTCGTCCAGCGCCACCACTCACTACCCAGACAGCATTACCGCCGCAAGCACCGACAGTGGCTATCCCTGGCACAAAGAGCAGAAACACCAGAACGACAATAATGTCTTTCTGGACACCCACATTTACCATCCTTTTTGCGTTACTCTTACTTGTCATCATTGGCGGGAGCGCGTTCGCTCTCTATGCTGCCATGACAATGGCCTATGGCTGGTGTTTTATCGCCACGGCGGCCATCGCGCTCATCCAATTGGTCATTCTCGCTGTTGCCGGTTCAAGGATACGGGCAGCGATTCCGCGCCTGCTGCTCATCATCATCGGCATCACAACGCTACTCTCAGGCTTTTCCGCGCTTGCGTTGGGCTGGCTGGACTTGCAAAATATGCTCAAAAGCCTAATGACAACGGCAACGCTGCAACAACTGCTAACGGGGATTTTCATCGCAATGACGCTACTCTCGTTACTCTGGCTAATACGTCCCTTTACGCGCTCTCAGCGTCTCACACAAGGTTTGCTTTTTATCATCGCAGCACTCTGTATGTTCCTGCGTACAACGGTCAGTAGCGCACAACTTGTCAGCTATGCGCTACTACTGGGTGCTTTTGTGATTCTTTTGCTTGGGCAAACGCTGGCCTTGCGAGCAGAATGTTTATACGGCAAGGCATAAGTTTAGGCATGTATGACACCATTCATCGCCAGGATAATGAGCAATGCGCCAACAGCGTTATTGAGCAAGTGTAAGAGGATGCCGGGCCAGAGTGAGCGTGTACGCCAGCGTAGGAAGGCTAGTGCCAGGCCAATCACGAAAAGAACGGCAAACGAACCAGGGTCGGCGTGCGCGATAGCGAAGATCAGCGCACTCAGCACAATGGCCCAGCCGAGCGGCATGCCACGCAGCAAGCCCATAAACACAAAGCCACGGAAAAAGACCTCTTCGCAGAAGGGCGCGACTACGACACTGGCAAGAAGCGTTGCATAGGTTGTTAAGGGAGCATATTTAGCACTCTGCAATAACGTCTGATCGTTGGTCTGTATATGCCAATGAAAGGCCAGAATCAGAGCTTCATAGCCTTGATTGACAGCGTAAATACCT
>JAJZEJ010000869.1 GCA_021828635.1 Chloroflexota bacterium | reverse complement strand
TGATGTTCTTGCTACCAGCAACGAGGAGCGCATTGGCTGTGATGACCATCTGTTGCCCTTCGTGCTGTATCGTGCTAGTGTTATGTGGGCTGAACGAACGCCGCCACTCGATCTGACCCATTAAGGGGTCAATGGCATAGATATTGCCATCAATCTGCCAGATTACCTGTCGCTTATCAAAAAGCAAAATGCCAGCATCATGAGTTACATTAGGCGCAACCGAGGGGCCAAAGATATGCCAGTCCACGTTGCCAGTCTGCTGGTTGACGGCGAATAGTTGTAGTTGCCCTGCTGTGAGATTACCGATTGTAGTGGTCGCGGATGAAGCTGGAGTTCCAACGACATAAATATAGGTACTATCCGTACCTGGAATACTGACGTTCTGGCCGAGACCGGGATAGGCGGCTATGTGGCTCCAGACTATATGCCCGTCGTTGCTAGCAAACTGATAGAAGGCTAGCATGCCGTGGGTTGCCGGTGGATAAGCCGGGTCGGCGGGTGCGTATTGATAGGGAAGCGTTGTGGGACCATGTAGTGCCACTAGTAACGTTTGTGCATTGGCGGTAAGCACTGGAACGCTGAATTGTCCCTCGCTAGCAAAACTGTGCCACAGAACTGTACCACTAGCATTCAAAACCTCTATCTGTCGCATCTGCCCTGGCAGCTCGGTTTCGATAACGCTATACTGTCCATTCGTGCCAAGTGGTTGCGTCGCACTATTGGTCACATGTACCCATTGCCGGTTGCCCGTTGTCGTATTGATCAATGTCATCATCGTCTGCGGACTGTTGAAGAGCGAATAGAGCAAGGTGCTGATGCAAGCCAGCAATGGTAGCACAATGGCAAGTATTTGGACCGGAGTAGGGTGCCAGCGGCGCACCCTCTGGATGCTTGTTACCATACGCTGCTGAACCGTATGATTGCTCGTGTTGATGAGTTTGCGGATGTAGTGCAGTCGTTGCCTTGCCTGTGCGCGTGGTAAACTCCAGAGCAGTATGAGACCGACCATGCTCAGAATGATGAAGAGCAGAAAAAGTGTGCGTGTCAGCGAGAAGGTACGTATGATTGAGCTAACACCTGTAGTGGTTGTAAAATATAAGATGCTGCCATCCGGTGTCTTGAGCAGGGCAGGTGCAGAGCGGGTACTATTGGATAGATTGATCTGCCAACGTGGGCTACCATTTATGGTTGCGAATGCGCTAATACGTTGCTCATTGGTGCTGATCTGCTGTTGTAGCATGACCAGCCCATCGCTGTTATCTGCTACAGGAAGAAGTGTGCGTCCTGCGTCGGCGCTGATAAAACCGGAGTCTACCGGCTGTCTCCAACGTACTTGCCCATTATTGGCGTTGACAGCATAGAGCCAGAGCTGTTCGCGGGCTTGCGGCATTTGCCAGACGACACCCGTAGTATAAATAGTCGCAGGTTGCGCGTTGTTGGTATTGGCAAGTATTGCCTGATACAGTTGCGGCGGCGTGAGCCTGTTGCTCATCTGTCCACTAAAGCTCCAGGTTACCTGACCTGTCGCGGCATCGAAGGCTGTCAATCCTTGAGCGCCTGCTGCAATCAATGTATCATGAAATAGAAGCAGCGTGCGTGCCACGTAGGGAACCTGCCAGCGTTGTGTTCCATTGGCACTATTCAATGCATAGAGCATGTGATCGGAGGCGATGTACAGCGTGTTGCCATTGAGCAACAAAGGGGGAGCATAGTTCAGTGTATCATTCACCGTATGGGTCCAACGTACTTGCCCGCTCTGAAGGTTATAAGCTGCGATCTTGCCAGCGTTGGCTGATTGGACGCTATAGACTGTTCGTGTGTCACTGGCAGGCTGAAAAAGGTGTTCTCCGCGTGTCGGCTGCGTTCCCTGTATGTGCCAGCTCTGTTGCCCTGTTGGCGTTATAACCTGCATCCCCTGAGCGTTTTCGAGCAGTAGATGCCCATCCTGTGTCATGCTCAGTGAATTTGTCGTTTGTGGAACATGTAATGTTGACTGTATCTGCCATGAGGCTTGACTGCCGCTTAATGCCAGTACCTCTTGTGTCCCGCTAGAGGTATTGGCGTGGATGCCAATCATTACTTGCGATGAACCATACAAAGGATTAGTGATAAGCGTGTTGGATGAAATGCTGCCCAGGTCTTGTCGTGCTGTGACTGCCCCAGTCGCGGCGTTCAGTACGCCAAGCAAGAGGTGTGGGCTGGTTCCATTCTGCCATAGTAATAGCAGATTGAGAAGTAGCACAATGATGAGTATGCTTGAGAACAGCGAGCGCCAATAAGCACGCACAAGTCGCCGATAGTAGTGTCCGCGTCCTTGTTGTGTCTGCTCTGGCTCTGGATAAACTGGTGGCACAGGCGTAACAGGTGGAAGTTGTTGCTCTGCATCCCACGTTGGACGCGGTGTCTCCATCACTGGCGCAGGTTGCTCTTCCTCCGCGTCCCTTTCTTGTACCGCCGTGAGAACTGCGATCTCTTCGCTATTTGCTGCAATGCTATCGCTATTTTCAAATGCCTCTGTAGGGACCGCTTCATCGTGTCCGTGTGGTTCAAGTATATCGATGCCCAAGCACGGACGCGATGAAGCGGTCCCTACATCATCCAGTGGTACGATATCGTCAACTTTCACACTCTCTTCCTGTTCCACCTCTATATCATCTTGTATATAGTCCTTTACAGTATCATCTATTGGTAGGCTCTCTATCTCGTCATTCACAATATCCACTATATTATCTATAGTATTCGTTGTCATTGCGACCGCTAATGCTGGTTTATCATTGGTTTCATTGATTATATCGGCTGCTTGTGATATGATTGTACCCGGTTCCGCCTCATCCTGCACGTCATCTGTACTCATAGGTACCGATACTACCTCGTTTGCCTCTGCTGTTATCTCTTCTACCTCTGTTATCTCGTTTGCTAACTCTTCTTGCACCTCTGCCTGTTTCACTGGTTTTATCGTAACCGGAAATTTTCGTGTGATCGCAATCAGCCCGACTGCAACATCATCAATATCTAACTCAGAGAAATCGTCAAATGCTTCTGTAGGGACCGATTCATCGCGTCCGTTGCTTTGTAGAGAATGCGGTACATCGGTCAGTGGGCGCGATACCTCGGTCAGAGGACGCGATAAATCGGTCCCTACAGAAATGTCAATGCCTATGTTATCGACATCTAACTCTGATAGTTGAGGAATGGTAAGGATTGTTTCGTCATGGCCGTTGATCGGTATAGCAGTTTGCGAACGCAGTACATCAGTCAGAGGACGCGATGCATCGGCCTGCGGACGCGATAAATCGGTCCCTACGGGGGTGGTAGGTAATGGGCGTGTTAGCGTGGGCATTTTCAGCGTTGGAGCCTGCTGTTCTTCATCTACTGGCATGTCTGGTTCGTCTGGAATGGAGATAGCGGGCAATGGCGTGGTTGTAGTAGCTCTATGAATTGCGCTTTGTGGTTGTGCCGTATTGCGCAATGTTGGCATCTT
>JAJZEJ010000150.1 GCA_021828635.1 Chloroflexota bacterium | reverse complement strand
ACCAGGGCTGAGCAGTTTTGGCCCACCAATCATGCTCACCCAGCAGAAAACCGTGATCCGTACCGACGATGAGCAAGGTATCATCCCAGAGTGAGAGTGCATCCATCGCGTCGAGTACCTGACCGAGATAGTGGTCACACATGCTGACCAGCGCAGAGTACTCGTAGCGCAGGTGTTCGATCTGTTCTGGCGACTCGCTCACCCGCGCATAGTCGGGCCAGTCGAAGTGCGGACCGCTATAGTGGTGTGGATAGAGTGCTTTGTAGGAGTCCTGCGTGTAGAAAGGTTCATGGGGATCAAAGGTCTCGATTTGCAGAAACCAGTTGTCCTGATCGTGATTGGTACGAATGAATTCGAGTCCACGAGCGAAAACCTGAGCTTGCGGCATATCCTCTTCTCGCTGTAAATACTGTCGATTGACCCAATCTTGCCGCCAGAGTTCACCGCACATTTTCCGTAAGCTCGGTGGACTCTCAGGATCGGCCACCTGACCCTTCCAGGGATCGCCCTCCTGGCCGCGCACAATCTCCCAGGTGCGGTAGCGCGTATGGTAGGTAGCTCCTCCATCTTCCCAGTAGTGTCCGTGATCACTAACCAGATGGGTGTAGACACCATGTCGGGTGAGAATGTCTGGCATCGACTCATCGAATGGCTCTAGCGGTCCCCAACTGCGATGGAGAAAGTTGTAGCGTCCAGTATGCAACTCACGCCGTGCGGGCATGCATGGCATACTACCAACATAGGCATTATCGAAGATGACAGATCGCTCTGCTAGCCGACTGAAATTCGGAGCATGGACCCAATCTCCTCCATATGGGGGAAGCATGCGCCGATTAAGGGTATCGAAGCAGATAAAGATTACTTTCATACAGCCCTCCAGCATCCTTGATGAATGATGTGAACCGATTCACATCACTTGACAAAAGTATACTCAAAGGTATTTACTTTTGTCAAGTGAATCGGTTCACATTTTTAATATGACTTTAAAATTGCTTTCTCATTTGGGAGAAAAGAACTTTATGGCAGCAAAAAAACACAAAACAGCCACCCACTCCCCTGCCAGGGTAACTGATGTGGCACGTCAGGCGGGGGTCTCGCGGACGGCGGTTTCCTATGTACTCAATGAACATGGGCAGCGCAACAAACACGTCAGTGAGGAAACACGTGCAAAAGTGTTGCAAGCCGTGCAAGAATTACAGTTTCGTCCTGATACTCTTGCACGTACTCTCAGTAAGGGATACAGTCAGGAACTGGTCTTGATTTCAGATACCCCTCTCGATTTCTTTCTGGTTGAGATGTTCAACTCACTTCAAAGGCAGGCGCACAACTATGGATATACGCTGGTCACATACTTTAGCCACGGTTTCTCAAATGAGGAAGTGAAGAGCTTGTATCAGACAATCTTTGATCGCCGTCCTATTGGGATTATCGCCTCATCTTTCAACTTCACGGCAGAGAATGTTGCTCTTGCACGCGAGATGGGTATCAAGCACATCATCTTTATCGGCTTTCACCCTCAGCCGATTGAGCAAACCTACACTATTACCTTTCCTAGCCAGGCATTGGGATACCTTGCCGCTCAACATCTGCTGGCACGTGGCCATCGCCACCTTGCCCTCATCCGTCCAGATGATCCGGTACAAGAAAAGGGGTTTTTGCTACGGCTGGAAGGCATGTATGCGGCCATCGCTGAGCAGCCAGAAATACGCCTGGATATCTTACCACTGCATCTCTCAGCTGCCTCTGCGCGTTCCCTGGTCGAAACCTCCTTTATGGATGCTTATCGTCCCACAGGAATCTATGGCTTTGGCGATCAGTATGCGGTGATCTTGCTCAGTGCGCTGATTCGCTGTGGCATCCAAGTGCCACAAGAGGTTGCTCTTGTTGGTTCCGCTAATCTTCCCCTCGGTGAATTGGTCTGGCCCTCCCTTACCACCATGAGCTTTGACGCCATCGACATGGGTAAACGGGCGGCTGAGATGTTCCACGCACTTCATCAAGGACTTCCCCTTTCAGAAGAACTTCTCCGCCCCCTCGCTCCGCAACTGATCCAACGCGAATCGACCTGATTGGAGACCATTCAGTAATGGATGCTAGCCATGCATCGTTTTTCCCGAAGAAGCAATGCATTATACTCTCTCTCTTCTTTGTATACATCCATGTGTGAGCAGCAAGAAGACGGCTTATTCTTCCTGCTGCTCGCTGTGTTCTAACTTATGCACGTTGCTGGTAGCAATTGGCGTGGTACTGGCGCTCTCGCGCATAGCGTTTGCGTTGCCATTGATCGGCGTTGTCCTGGATAAGTGCGCCATAGCAACGATACAAGAGACAATGTGCTTTGCGATAGTCTTCTAATGTGCTTTGTGCCAGGACGTAGTACCGTACCTCGGCGGGGATGTAGCTCTCATCATCGCTATAGTCCACCAGGAAACCTTGCCAGAAGAGATGTAGCATATCGTACTTACATGCAGAAGGTAATACGTTCAACAGACGATCTTGTAAGGGTAAACGAGCAAGCGCGAGCGCAAGTAATACTTGTCTAGCCGCGTCTGTCAGTGTAACTTGTAAACGGTTGAACGTATTGGTATCCTGGGTCAAGTACTCGCATAAAACACGTGCGCTCTGTTGCAGTTCTTCTGCCGACTGGGCCAATTGGACAGCCTGATTCCATTGCGTTGGATGAGCAGCAACCCAGCGTAACAATGCGGGATTGCCATAGAAGGATTGCGAGATGCGTTCACGCGCATCGGCAGCATAGCCAGTGACACCCTGACAAGCTAAAAACAGTGCGCCTTCGGCTGGCGTGAAACCATAGAGTGTCCATTCGGGCCAGTCTTCATTAGGATAACTTTCTCCGTCGTGGTCATCGAGATGACGCTTGAATGCACTGGAGAACGCTGCTTCAAGAATCACACGGCTGTTTTGTCCTTCTTGCTTGATACGCTCAAACAACTGTTGCCATACATTATCCTCTAATGAGATATCTGACCACTGATCGGGACGTAGTGCATCAACATTCTCCAGCAACAGTAACATGTGTTGCTCTTCTAACTGCTGAAAGCAGGTCACAGCCATTCTTGCCTCCTTTTCATCCGGTTCGACCTCAATGCCTATCAATCGTTCATAAAACCGATGAAAAGATGTTATGGCTGTTTCGTCGCTACGCAGGAGGTAGCGCAAGTAATACTGTTTTTTGTGCGAACACTGAATACAGAGGATATCCAACAAGGCTGATTTACCTACCTTATGTTCGCCGCGTAGCACAAGCACACGCTCTGTGCGTATTCTGGCCGCTAGTTGTTGTGCCTGTTCTTCACGTGACACGAAGAGCAGCATACGTGACTCATGCTGTTGCAGCGCGGCCCGCATCCTATCGCACTCCTGATACAGATCAGTATAGTGTTCATGCAACGCGATGCCATGCTGTACCAGTCGCTCTGTCTCTTCGTAGTACCCTTGTTGCAGCAAGGCGCGTATCAGCCGAATC
>JAJZEJ010000201.1 GCA_021828635.1 Chloroflexota bacterium | reverse complement strand
AACATCGTCAAAGATCATCGCACCAACTTTGAGACAAGCGATACCGAAGGCTATCTTGCCGGAGATGTAGACCCCTTCATCTACGCCTACCTGCAAGAAAAAGCCGGCGGCACTACAACATTGTAGGGACCGATTGATCGCGTCCGCATGGGTGTTGCGCGGACGCGATCAATCGGTCCTTCCATTCTATTTTTGCATTTTTTGCGTGAATAGTGTTACATAGGTTGATCAGACGTGAGCGATTTCGTGCCAGCCTTCATAGCGGTCTGGATAGCGAAGTTTGCGCAAAGCTTTGGCTTCAATTTGCCGGATACGCTCGCGTGTGAGCTTGAATAGCGCACCAATCTCGTCTAACGAGAGGGTACAACCATCTTGCAAACCAAAACGCAACTCGATGACCATACGCTCACGCGGAGTCAGCACAGATAAGGTCTGTTCAAGATAGCTATGCTGCATACGTTGCCATGCCTGATCGGCAGAGGAAAACGTACTTTTGTCCTCAAGCGTATCAGCCAAGTGATACTGCTCATCATCAGCAACTGGTGCATCCAACGATACAGATTGCTCCAAGAGGGGTAGCAATTCAATGACGCGCTCACGCGGTAGCTCCATGACCATAGCCAGCAACTCAGGCGCTGGCTCAACGCCATGATCTTGATACAGATGACGTGCCTCGCGCCTGACCTTGTGAACAAGCTCGATGATATGAGTTGGCACATGGAGTGGACGTGCCTGTTCAGCAATGGCACGGCTAATCGCTTGACGAATCCACCAGGTCGCATAGGTACTAAAACGGAATCCACGCCGATAATCAAACTTC
The DNA here is from genome assembly GCA_021828635.1 of Chloroflexota bacterium. Next base: position 2,674 of record JAJZEJ010000201.1, on the reverse strand, counting down.
TGCACAGCCCGCATGAGGCCAATATTGCCCTCCTGCACTAGGTCCAAGAGTGGCAGACCTTGATTGGTATATCGTTTGGCAATACTTACAACCAGACGAAGATTAGATTCGATCAATTGCCGACAAGCGACGCTATCGCCACGCGCTACGCGCTCACCAAGCTGCAACTCCTGCTGCGCCGTTAATAATGGGAAAGTGCCGATCTCTTTCAAATATTGCTTTACGGCGTCATCAAGCGCAAGGCGTCCATCTTGCTCATCGGTATCTGCTTCATCTGCTTCATTCTCCTCATAGATCAATTCAACCTCGTCATCTTCCAACTTATATCCTTCATTTACATGACGCATTTCTTTGGACGTGCGCTTGGTCGCCACAACCGTCATACCCTTATCACCACCATTATGCCGGGATGCCACTGCTACGCTAACACCCATAATAGCTACTCCTTCTTTTTGACACTCTATGTACGCTATAGAATTGAGATAAATTTTTTATAATCTCGTATTGGGAAGCCATTATTTTTTCTCAGTCGTAGCTTCCTGATTGTATAAGTGGCAAGAATCGTGCCAAAGTGTAGAGTATACGTAGCTAAAAAGCTTTTTTTCCTGTCTGCAAGAAACATTGCACTATGTCAATCGACCATTGAGCAGAAAAACTTTAGGTTGTACCAGATAACCGCCTGTTGAAAGACAACAAATACGATCAATCGGTCCCTCCATCAAAAAGCCTTATAGAGGAGGGAAATCCAATAGAAAATGAAGAGATTTCCATATGTGCGGAAAAATCCACAGCAAATACATAGATAGATTGGAATAGATACTTGACGCGATTTGCAGCACCTGCTATGCTGAATGCAAGAGTCATGATACAAGATGCTATGTCACGTAGAGGGGTAAGACAGTTAGGGCTAACACCTCATACGCGCTGATCATTCTTGTGCATCGAAAGCTCTTATTCCCCTCACATAGCAAGGGGGCGAAGAGATGAGTTTTCTGAGAACGATGAAAAATTCTTCACTTACCTGCTGACATAGAAGGGGACTTGTGGTATGATACGTAAGGCATGGTCATACCTGCTGTGGGGATGCGGATGCAGCGGCGGAGGCTCCCCCTCGGCTAACTTTCTCGTGAAGCCTCGCTTAGCCCTCAATCGCAAACGGGCAAGCGACTATATCCTCCAGAGTGAAGGAAGGAGGCGATTTCGTGGAATTTACTTTTCCTCGGTGTCGCAAGTGTAGTGATGGTGATCTGGTTCCGCTTTCGGATTTCGGCAGCCAGGGAGCTTCTATTGAGTACAAGGCGTGGGTATGTACCAATCCTGCATGCCTGTACAACATTAAAATCCGTAATGGCGACATCATTATCAACGAACCAATCAGCGATGGCTCTCTCCACTCTTACCGCACCAGTCGGCAGTAGGAGTTGATAAGCGCACATCGCTTGCTCCATCCGCGAGCAGTGCATGTCGTCAACATACGGAATTGGTGCTTGAAAGCGTGTGAACATTTATGGTAATATCTTCCAGGTTGTCACTGACAACGTGTTCACACACTTTCCGAGGTCGCCAGAAGCGAAAGTCTGTAGCGTTAATGCTTCGCTATTGCTCTTTTGTCAGCAACGGAAAGAGGGACTATTATCTCATCGCTAGATGAAATGATAGGAAACCCTCTTTTTGGAGTTTTGGCACCTGTAGCATAGAATTATTAAGAAGAGTTAACATCCCATTCGGTAGACAGTGAAGAAGGAGTCAAAACGAACGTGTTTAGCCGCTTCTTTGGGCATAAACCAGAGGAAGACCCCAAAAAAGACCAGCAGGCTTCGCAAGAACAGGCAAGGCAGGAGCAAGCTAAGCAAGAACAGGCCAAACCAGCGAAACCGGTAAAGCCAGAGGAGGAGGAAGAAAAGGGGCATCCTGGACAACGTTTTAACTTCCTCCATCGCACACGCCAGGTTTTCGAGCGCATGAGCGAGACGGTTGAAGAGGTTGACAATATCGACGAGAACCTGTGGGATGATCTGGAGGAACAGCTTCTCGCTGCTGATGTTGGGCCGAGAACCAGCGAGTTGCTGATTGAACACTTGCGCAAACGAGCTACTCAAGAAAACATGCGCTCAGGTAAACAAGTGCAACGCGCCCTCCGCGAGGAACTTGCGTCGTACTTAGGGAAACCCTCGCCATTACGCTTCTCCAAACAGTCGCCAATCAGCGTCATTCTTGTGATTGGTGTTAACGGCTCCGGCAAAACTACCAGCGTCGCCAAGATGGCTCATCTGCTTACGAAACAAGGACACAATGTGCTGCTCGCGGCGGCAGATACGTTCCGTGCGGCAGCCATTGACCAGCTCAAAGTCTGGGGCGAGCGTATTAACGTGCCAGTCATCAGTCAGAACCCAGGTTCCGACCCTGGCGCGGTCGTTTTCGATGCCCTGCAAGCAGCGCAAAATCGTGGCTGCGATGTGGTAATTGTCGATACAGCTGGCCGCTTGCATACGAAATACAACCTCATGGAGGAACTGAAGAAAATTAACAAAGTTGTGCAACGCTTCGTTCCCGATGGCCCGCATGAGTTGCTGATCGTGATTGATGCCACCACCGGGCAGAATGCGCTCCTCCAGGCACGTAAATTCGCCGAGGATATTGGCCTCACCGGTGAGCATTGAAGTTGTAATCTTAC
>JAJZEJ010000213.1 GCA_021828635.1 Chloroflexota bacterium | reverse complement strand
ATCATGAGATGCTTATTTTTATCAACGTTGTGTTAGTCCGCATATCCCAAATAACGGCATTAACCTTGCGTGTATTGTAGTTGTACCAGAGGTTGGTGTCAAGTATATCAGACGTGCGCTGTTTTTGTAAGTGAAGGGTATGCCAAATGTCCTAGTGTTGGCCGCTTTTTATACAGTAGTGAGCGTTAATCGTCGTAGACAGTGATGCTCTCTTGGGAGCAAGGGGTGAATGTTCGAGATAGGGAGTTGTCCTGACGTATGAAATGTTCAATATGCGGGTTTCCGCTTTCACCATCACATACCAATTGCCCCAAATGTGGAGCAAGCTATGCTTCCGCGGGTGAGCAGACAGTTCAGGGGGCTAGCACGCCGCAAGGCTCTGTTCCGCCGCTGTTCATGGGTATGGGACAGCAGGAGCATCATGCTGATGGTGCTTATGTGGACATAGCGACCCCACAAGTGGCCTGGAATAGCCAGCCTCCCACCTGGAATATGTCCTCCCAACCTCAGTCTTCTCAGACAACACCTTCCACCTTTCAGACAGGCGAGAATGGGGCATATAACCACTATAACCAGGCCAATATATATGGGCAAGGTGGGCAGTATGGACAGTATGGGCAGTATAACCATGTGGCAGAGCAACAACAAGGACAGCTTTATGCGCCTCAAGCAGCAACAGCAGAGCCTTCATTAGCGAGCTATAATGTGTTACCCCAGACACCTTATGCCTCGTTGCATGATGGACGGCGTCCGCATTCTCCACGTTTAGGTTTTACTATTGCTGGCCTCTGCCTCATTTGTGGCGCACTTATCCTGGTCTTCGTATATTTTCTAGCTACTGGCCTGAATGCTAGCAGTTCACAAGCGGCACTCACTTCGACAAAGCCGACGAGCGTGCCGACTGCGCAACCTTCACCTACGGCAGCAATATCACCTACACCCACCTTCCCAGGCCAGCAATATGTGAGCAATGCGCAGATGGCAAGTAAGGTTGATACCGCAACTGCCCAGCCAATTACGCTGGCTACCACGTTTAAGGCCGGAGAGCGCATCTACGTGACGTTCAATGTCCATACGCCGAATAATGGCGCGGGTGGCGTTTGCCTGCTCTGGTACCTCAATGGGCAGATGCTCCCAGGTTCCGCTTTTGCCTTCCCTGTCAGCAGCAGTACCTCGGCCTATTCTTATAGCGCCATCAACACTGCCGGTAGTGGCACCGTCGAGGTCTACTGGACGGCCTCAGCTCAGCCATCATGTAGCGACCCCAACAAAGTGCTTGGTACCCGTCTCCAGTTCACCGTCACACCGTAGGGACGAGATGTATCACGTCCAAGATGTATCACGCCCAAATTATTGCATGACAGGCCGGAACATTGCAGCCAGTTTTTGACGCTCTTGCTCGTTTAGTGCTTCAAGTGGCATACGCGGCTTGCCACCGTAGCCTGCGACCAGTTCCAGGGCGGCTTTAAGACCCGCAACACCGAAGAGCGTGGTAACGGCGGCATTGGCCGGAATAAGCGCGGCTTGCAACGTGCGTGCCTCTTCTAGTTTACCGGCTGTGAAGAGCGATTGTATCGCGCATACCTCACGTGGTAGCACATTCGCCAGAGCTGCTACCGCCCCCACCGCCCCTACTGCCAAAGCGGGTAGCAAGAAACTGGCGCTACCAGCGAATACGCGAAAAGATGGTTCAACGTTGGCGACAATCTGTGTCAGTTTCGTTACGTCGCCAGAACTATCTTTCACTCCAATAATGCGAGGATGTTCGGCTAGCGTACAGATCGTCTCACTATCCAGGTCCAGGCCGCCAGTGCTGGCAGGCATATTGTAGATCAATACGGGCAATGGGCTGGTATCGGCTACTACACGATAATGGGCTAGCAAGGCGCTACGAGCCATGCGTCCTTTATAATACGAGGGGGGTAACACAAGGGCGATATCGGCACCATTAGCGGCTGCTTGCTCGCAATGCGTGATCGTTGCCCGTGTCGAATGGTCGCCGCAACCCGCAATCAAGGGCATCGTGGGTGCGGTATGCTGATTGCCAATGATCTCACGGGCTGTGTGGATGACCAGGGCGCGTTCCTCGTTGCTGAGATGGACGGCCTCACCATTTGATCCCATCAAGACATAGCCAGCGATGCCGCTACCGGCGATGCGTTGCATATGCTGGCGCAGTGTGGTAAGGTCCAATGTTTCATGCTCATCAAAAAAAGTAGGCAGAGGGGGATAAATACCGTCTGGTAGAAAGTAGTTCATGGCAATGTTCTCCTGGTCTGAATCTCACAAAAGTCCTTCTGATGGTATTATCGCATCTCTAACGAAGTATGGCCTGGCTAGGGCTTGACAGTCCGTTTGCTTGTCGGGTATACTCATGATAAGCAAGCATATAAGCAAACTGCTGATGCTGATCCTCTTTGTGACACTGCCTCGTCAGAATTGGAGTTTCCCCGTATGCGTCCCACTTTTCTACGCTGGCTAAGCTCGTTCTCACCAGCTTCTCTAGCATCCCCAGCATCCCCAACATCCATACCCGCACAGCGTGTGCAGGAACAGATTGAGCCAACAGCCATGTCTTCCAGTCCAACCGAAGAGGATTGGTACTGGGGGCGACTCGTGACCGGCACCGAAGAAGACTACTATTGGCGTCGTTTATCCGACAATTGGTTCGAAAAAGATGTCATACCTTCGACGTACCTCGAAATCCATAATGCCTGTTATGAAGCATATAACGCTAATCCTCTGGCATTCGCCATTGTTGAGACAACAACCAGTTTTGTGTTGGGTAAAGGCGTGACGGTGGCGGCACGCGATCCTGCTGTGCAGCAGGTTCTGATGGAGTTCTGGCATGACCCGGACAATGGTATGGATATGCGCATCTATGCCCTCTGCACCGAGTTGTCGCTCTACGGCGAACAATTCATTCGTTTCTACGTCAACAAGCACAATGGCATGGTGAAAATTCGCCAGATTGACCCGTCGCTGATTGATGAAATCGAGACGGACCCCGACGATATTGAGACTCCCTTGCGTTTCCATCGCCGTCCCATTGGGCCAAGCGCGACCTTGCCCGGCGACCTGGTGACAATTCTGCCGCCGACACGCCAGAGCATCGAGGGTGAATGGTTCAAAGCTGGCACGGAGGTTGTGCAGTTTTGCATCAACAAGGTCTCCAATGCCAAGCGCGGCAAGAGTGATCTGGCAACTGTGCTACCCTGGTTGCGGCGCTACAAAGACTGGTTAACCGACCGTGTGCGCCTGAATAAATATAAAGGTGCATTCTTATGGGATGTACGCTTGCAGGGCGCGGATAAGAAGGCCATTGACCGCAAGAAAATGGAGTATGCCTATCCGCCTGAACCCGGTAGCGTGATTATCCACAACGAAGCTGAAACATGGTCGGCAGTCAGACCGGAGATCAACGCCAACGATGCCAGCGAGGATGGTCGGGCCATTAAACTGATGGTCGCTGTGGGTGCGCAATTGCCGGAACACTA
>JAJZEJ010000016.1 GCA_021828635.1 Chloroflexota bacterium | reverse complement strand
AGTGCAAATATCTCAGTGGGTCTCGGCGGTAGCGGTGTTGGTCTGGCTGATGCGGAGAACGGCACGGTACAGATTGGCGACTCCGACATCTTCAGCAAAGCTGGTCAGAGTGATCTGGTCGATCATCAGGTTGCCATTATTGTCTTTACACTGGTCATCAACAAGAACGTCACGGGCGTGACCAATCTGACCACTGACCAGATCAAGAGCATTTATAGCGGCAAAGTTACCAACTGGAACCAGCTCGGTGGCCCGAATCTCAAGATTACCGTGGTCAGCCGCCCGACCACTTCTGGCACACGTGCGACCTTCGGTCAGTACATCCTGGCTGGCCCAGAGACGATTACCGGTCCCTCGAACCTGATTTCGGATAGCACTGGTACCGTGGCAACTGAAGTCAATCAGACGAGTGGCGCGATTGGCTATGTGACAACGGGCGCTGCCAAGAATCTTGGCTTGACTATGCTCAACATCGATGGCAACTCTCCAACGGCGAGCAGCGTCGAGAGCAACACCTACAAATTCTGGAACATCGAACACATGTATACGAAGGGTGCCGCGACCGGTCTGGCGCTGGCCTTCCTCGACTACATGTCCAGTACGCAGGCTGTCACAGACGCCCATAACCTGGGCTATCTGGCCCTTACTGAGATGCAAGCCTCAGCTATTCAGGCGCATCAGCCTCAGAGCTAGTCCGACAATTAATGGTGTAGAGGTGTCAGCAATGATACCTCTACATTGCTGCATGGAGGAAGGAAGGTCGCTTTGCAAGCGCAACGACGGGTTCGCGGGTCGTATCTGAGTGATCGCATTGCCCAGGTTGTTTTTCTGGTGTGCGCCCTGTTGCTGATCGCGGTCATTGTCAGCATTTTCGTCTTTATCGGTACGCACGGCTTCCGCATTTTTAGCGAGGGTGGCACCTTCAAGAACTTTTTCCTCAATACTTTCTGGGATCCGATTGGAGCGTATGGCACACCTTCGTATGGCGCGGGCGGTTTGATAATTGGTTCTGTCGTCATCACTGTAGTCTCGGTGCTGATCGCTACCCCGCTCTCGTTCGGCCTGGCACTGTTTTTTACGGAGGTTAGTCCGCAGTGGTTGGTACGCCTGCTGCAACCGTTGATTGAGTTGTTTACAGGTATGCCATCGGTTGTGATCGGTTTTCTGGGTCTGGTGGTGCTGATTCCGGCATTGGGGCGCATCTTTGATCCACTTGAGGGTGGCATTCAGACCGGCGGCTATGGTTGGGGATCAGCCACTTTGGTGTTGGTGATAATGATTGTTCCCACCATCTCCAGTATCTCTATCGATGCTTTACGAGCGGTACCTGGGAGTGTGCGTGAGGCCAGTCTGGCGTTGGGTTCGACGCGCTGGCAAATGATGACACGCGCGGTCATTCCCGCCGCCTCGACAGGATTGGCGACGGCGATTGTGCTGGGTATGGCGCGTGCGATTGGCGAGACGCTGGCCGTGGCCCTTGTGTTAGGCGGCCAGCAGATTCCTAAGACACCGCATACAGCGCCCGGTTGGCTCTACCTCTTCTTCCAGCCCAATGTCAACATCACGCAGGTCATCGCTGTGCAGTTCGGCGATGCTTTTGGACCTGCACGTGATGCTTACTGGACGCTCGGTTTTGTGCTACTGGTACTCTCGTTTTTGTTTGTCTGTATTAGCCGTTACCTGGCTAGCAGGAGTGTGTATAGATGAGTGCGCAAGAGGCAATACAGGCACCATCAGGCGGCGATACAGGTGATGCACGCTTGGCAGAATTGACGGCCCTGGCTCGCCGTTTGAATGTCACTAATCGCGTCGGCATTGCCGTTCTGGGTGTGGTAACAACGTTCATCGTGCTGGTGTTTGTGGCGATCATTGTCTATCTGATTGTAGATGGTTTTGCCTATATCACCAATCTCAATTTCTACACATCCGGCGTCACCGGCGTGGGTAGCGAAATCTTCAATACTTTCTACATCTTGATTTTGACAGAAATCTTCTTGTTCCCGATCTCTTTGGCGGCAGCTATCTACCTGGTCGAATATGTGCCACAGGGACGTTTTGTGGCTATCGTTCACTTCTCGGCGGAGACATTGGCAGGCGTACCCTCGCTTGTACTGGGTTTGTTCGGTGTGCTGGCCTTTAGCGATCTGCTAGGTCTGCATACCAGCCGTCTTGCCGGTGCGCTGACCCTGTTGTGTCTCAATTTGCCACTCTCCCTGCGCTTGTTCGAAGATGCGCTGGCCTCAGTGCCGCGTGACTTGCGCGAGGCGGGTCTGGCTTTAGGCACGACGAAGTGGCATATGATTCGCACAGTGGTTATCCCTTCCGCTTTGCCGGGGCTGGTTACTGGCCTGATTCTCTCTGCCGGTAAGGTCATTGGTGAGGCCGCCGCGCTACTGTTTACAATGGGCCTGACCAATCCGGGCAACGTGTTCACGCTCAATCCGTTGATTGGCAGCGATACGTTGACCACGCACCTGTATTTCATCATTGGACCGGGTGCGGGTAGCACCTCGCTAACGCATCCGCAAGAGATCGCTATTACTGCCGGTACATCGGCATTGCTGATTGTTCTTTTACTGGTCATCAACCTGGTTTCGCGTGGCATCGGTCGCCTCATTCAACGGCGCGTGACTGCCGCGTAGTTGCTATATATTAACGTGGGGGCGTGATTGATCACGCCCTGGTACGCTTATCGGGTCGGTATGCCTCCGAGGCGTGAAGGTTTATAGGGCGTGATCAATCACGCCCCTACGAAAGTAGGGATAGCTATGGGTATTCCAGCAGATTCTTTGGAGAGTGGCAATGAGAGAGTGACCTTGCCTGAAGGGGCCAGCATCTTCTCCCGCAAAGTAGCGCGTAGCGGCCATATCTCCTATGAGGGCCGTCCATACTTCATTAGCAAAGCTCTTGCCGGTCGCTATATCCGGCTGGTTGTCGTGGAGGATCGTATGATCGTCGATACATCTATCCCATTGCATAAAGAGTATCCGCTTGTATAATATGAGGAGTAGCGGAGTGACAGGAGCAACAATGAATGGATATACAAGTTAATAAAACGGAGCAGCAGGTAGCGGCAACGCCCGATATCACTTTGAGTCAGCCGGTTGCTAGTGTGCCAAAGGTACAGGTTAGCGACAAGAGTATTCCTGCCGATGCGAACGCGCAGGTGAAGATTGCGGTAAACAATACCAATTTCTTCTATAGTGCCAAACAGGCGCTTTATGGCGTCTCGATACCGCTGTATGAGCGGCAAGTGACGGCGCTCATCGGCCCATCAGGCTGTGGCAAATCGACTTTTTTGCGCACCCTCAATCGCATGAATGATCTGATTCCGGGGACACGCACGCGAGGTGAGGCGTTGCTGGATGGCGAGAATATCTACGCGAGGCATACTGATGTCGTATTGCTGCGCCAACGCATCGGCATGGTTTTTCAGCGTCCCAATCCCTTTCCTAAATCTATCTTTGAGAACATTGCCTATGGCCTGCGCGTACAGGG
>JAJZEJ010000353.1 GCA_021828635.1 Chloroflexota bacterium | reverse complement strand
ATCTACGCTTCCAGGTCTGTCGCGCGGAGAATCTCACGCTTGAATTGATTCACATGGACGTAATCTCCTAGTGCGTTCTCAAGGGAGCGTGGGAGCGTCGGCACGCGATAGGGTTGCCAGAGACTATGGATAGCCCAGCTTGGTACCAGCGATTGCCCTTGAAAGGTTGTTTCAGACCAGGAAGCGTAGATTTTCAGCGCCAGTTCAATATCGTCCTGGCAACCTAGCTTTAAGGTGCTATGCAGTTTATGCACAGCACGGCGTGACATAACATCCCAGGTGTCATCCCAATAGAGCAGACGTTGCGGGCCACCGATATGCATCACCGCTAGCATGGTTGCCATCTCTGTCGTACACATGAAACGATCAGCCGCCGTCATTAATTGCATCATCTGGGCATCGCCAGTGATGCGGACAATATCCTGTTCCTGCTGTTCAGTAATTTTTTGCGAACGAACACGCTGTAATAATTGAGCAATGCGCCTGCGCACACCCGGTGACGCGCTCGTAGGATGGGCTTGCGCCGGTGAGGGTATAAATGATGTTATTTCGTTACGTGACTTAATCTCCTGTTCTGGTACATCTGTTTGTGCTTTTGGTGGTAGTAAAACGGTTACTTGCTCTGAATGTTTATGGCGAAATGGGTCAAAAAAAAGGATGGTAGCGACAATTGCACTAAGGGTTAAGAATTTAGCCTGTGAATTGGAGGCACTTAGCCATTTTAACAGTTTCCTCATTATATATCTCCTCTTGAGCTAGTTCCATGTCAGCCGTCCAGGATGATAGTAATTCATGATATGCCAGAAGTAGTAAGGTGTTACCTCTAAAATCGCGGGCTGATCTTGCCGGATAAGTAGTTCTTCGACGAGCGCCCTATAAAAACCAACGACTGCTGGCTGAAAACCAGTATGATAAAGATGCATTTTTAGTGGACCATTGCGTAATGCCTCCTGTAATTGGCGTTTTGTTTCTTGATAGCTAAATTGATCAACGCTAGCCAGTGGCGGCGTTTTTGGCAGGTCTTTATTGAGGAGCCATGCCATATCAACCAATGGGTCCATTTCCAGATGACGCATACTGATAAGTGCGATACGCAGTGGGAGAATAGGACGCAGAGGTGGCGCGTAACCGGGATAACGCTGGCGCAAGCAACGCAAAGGAAATGGTTTGCCACGTGATGTGTCACCATACAATACATGCACATAGACCGGGCTGGGCTGTTCATCATTATCGACATACACAAATTCATGTAGCACATCGGCAATAGTATTATGAGACTGACCACCAAAGTCGATAGCGGCAAAACGACCGGCCCGCGCCGCCTCAATAGCTTCCTGGACCCTCTGTTGCAGAACAATGCGCAGGTTATGTTCGCGTATATCCATGAGTTTTATAACTCCTTAATATATAAGGTCAGCCGCTCCCTTCAGTATACACTGTCTGTCTATAAGCGATTGTATCTCTTACGTTTGTCAATGAGCCAGATGATTGTTTTGATGATTTGTAACAAAAATATAAGTATAACAAATAGATTTAATATAGATTTATAAGGCAATGGCATGAAATAGGAACCGATGTATCGGCCTCTACGACATGAAAGGCAATACCAGTAGAGGAATCTCCATCTCTTCGCGTGTCAGGCCGCCATGATGGCCCAGGAAGTGCATATCGAACTTGCCCTCTTCATGCCACCAGACGGTCTCGTTTTTATACGGCAAGATCACAACATTGCCCAAGCGAGCCAGCAGAGTGGAGGATGGTGCCTGCTGACCAAAGAACTGCTGTGCCAGCAGTTCTTGTGTCCGATAGACTTCGGCGCGACTGTGCAACTGTTGTTGCAGATAGGCAATGGCCTCGTCGATACATTCTTCTTTTATGTATAAGAACATATCTCTAGGCGAACCCGCCGGTACTAGCAAGCGGCCCAGGTGATTGGTCTTGAGATAGCGTGTAATCTGCGGTAATTTATAGTTGAGGTAGATGGTCGTAGAGGGATAGACCTCGACCTGTCCATGATCGGCTGTGAGCATAAAGAGCGTATTGTTAACACGCCCGTTGAGACTCTTGTAGAAAAGCTGGTCGAGCATGTTGAGGAAATCTTCGATGGTCTCATCTACCTGACGCGAAAGTGGGCCGTAATGATGGCAGATATAATCGATACGATCAAAGTAAAGGAAGTAGTAACTGGGCGTGTTGACTTTGACAGCTACCAGTTCGGCCATAAAGGATAAAGCTTCCTGAATGCTTTTGTAGGGCAATACTTTAGCGCCACGAAATACAAGATCAGAGTAGGTAGAAGGCGTATAAGCTTGATATTGCGAGATGTAGGACGTGATGCCTTGTGCTTGAAGAGACTGGTAAAAGGTCTGCTGCGGATAGAATCGCTCAGCTGGAATAGCAGCTTTTTTGAGTGTGTCGCGCTGGGTTTTGTCGCCACCATAAGAGAAGAGCAGAGGAGAGATGATATCGTCAACCAGGGGTTCGTAATAGTTCCATTCATAGATACCGCTTTGTCCCACAGGCAGACCAGTATGAATGCAGGTTGCATGAGCGGCGGTCGTTGAGGGAAATTGTGCGGTCATTTTGGAGACTACGCCTTGCGCCAATACCGTTTTGAGAAATGGATGTTTATCGGCGTAACGCTCGAAAAAGCGCCAACCAAAAGCATCAATAAAAAACAGGATAACCTTATCATACTTTACCGGCAGGTCGGCGAAGACATCACGGGGCAACGCGCTGCTTCCCTGGCCAGTTAGCAGAAATTTAATCGTTGGAGGGATGTTGGAAAAGCAGTAGCCTTCGTAGTGCGGGCGCGTGAACTGCTGCGAGAAGTTCAGCGACCGAATTGTCTGTACGGACGTGGTATTAAGCATACTGTCCTGCTTCCTATTGCTAGTTCCATCCCTGGCGGCGCTTGAGGAATCCATCCTTCAGGACAGTATAGCATAAAAGTTCAGGTAAAGCACTCATCTATGGTTGTAAAATTCTAGATCGCAACTATGCTCCTTTGATAGCGTGCGTGATCTTACGTTTGTATCAATATATCGTTATCACGGAACAGGTCTATAAGCGGTTACAACTATTGCTCTGCTTATGCGTATAAAGAAATGCATATGTGTAACATAGCGGCACTGATGATAGAGAAGCACTCTGCTCACTGGAATACACGAGAGATGAGAGGAGCGTTAGTACATGTCTGTTAGAACTGTTGGCTTCCATCTGGCGTTTCTACCTGGTAATTTGCTGGCCTGGCTGTTAGTTGGCCTGATCGCTGGTGCGCTGGCAAGCTGGTTGATACGTGGGCGTGGCTTCGGTTGCATCGGCGATATTATCGTTGGTCTGGTGGGTGCGGTCATTGGTGGTTTCCTGGCTGGTTTGCTCGGTGTCACCGGCATTTATGGTTTCTGGGGTAGTGTCGTGATCGCTTTTCTCGGTGCCTGCATCCTGGTTGCCATCCTGCGGGCCATCGGCCCTACTCACTGAACAGCACTCACCATTCCCA
>JAJZEJ010000579.1 GCA_021828635.1 Chloroflexota bacterium | reverse complement strand
GTCCCAGCGTTCGTGGTGCGCGACGACAATGCTAGCCAGTGCCGAGAAAATGCCTCCCGCCTGCATCAATATCTCCCGACCAATCTCTGGATGGCGGCGCATCACAGCCCACTCATCTGACGTTAACGGGCCGGGCTTATGCAGAATAGCATCGGGAATACCGATCTTACCAATATCGTGCAGCAATGCGCCCAGACGCACGAGATGAACCTCGTCGTCAGAAAGAGATAGGGCGTGAGCCGTCGCATCGGCCAGCGTAACCATCCGGTGCGCATGTTCATTCGTACCCTCGTCACGAGCCGAAGCTGCGGCAGTCAGTGCGTGGACGGTACCAATTTCGCCAGGATGGATAATCGTTGTGGGTGACGGCACATCGACAGCGTCCAGCACATCGGCCACACGAACCTGGTTGCGCCCGTTGCGTTTGGCCTGATACATAGCATTATCCGCATGGCTAATTAACACTTCGCGTGTTACACCATGCAAACCATAAATCGCCACACCGATGCTAGCCGTCACCTGTATCCCCACATTCGTCACACCATCATCGCATTGCCAGATGCAGGCTTGATCGGCGATGCTCTGACGTAAACGTTCCGCCGCCTGGCTCGCCGCATGAATATCAGTGCCAACCAGAATAACCGCGAACTCTTCTCCGCCATAGCGCCCGACAAAATCTTCTTGACGAATAATGGCACGCAAACGACTAGCAACCTCGCGCAAAATCGCGTCACCGGCTCGGTGTCCCCAGGTGTCGTTGACCTGCTTGAAATGGTCGAGATCGACGAACAGAATGGCACAGGTTTCCTGCTCTGCGACATATAGACGTTCGCCGCGTGCCAGTTCTTCGTCCAGACGACTCATAACAGCGCGATGATTAGGTAGCCCAGTCACGGCATCCGTGATAGCTGCTAGCGATTGCTCACGATAAAGCTTATCAACCTCGTTGAGCAGTTCACGCTGCTGCAAAACCAGAATCTCCTGCTCCGCATATGCCTCCTGCAATTGCTCGCGTAGCTCGGTCTCTCGATGATTTACACTACGTTGCCAGTTCAGCAAAGCATGCACGCGAGGTACTTCATTGCCGAGCCAGCCAATCGCCAGTGAAAAAAACGTAATACCGGCAATCAGGATGCTCCAGGTACTATTAGGGATCAGCGAGGGAACCCAGGAGACAAACAAGGTATCCCATAACCCAACTAAAGAGGCAACACAACCAACAGAGGCCACTGTCCACAATATAACTCTACCAGCCTTGCCCGGTCGCTGGGTTTTCTGCCGCCAGAGCGCCAGCAATGGCAGGAGCAGGAGTAGCATAGTATAGACTGTCCAGGACAACGAGGCTACAGCTTGCACTATGTTATAGCTCTCGATTACCAGATTGCCCTGGCTAATAAATTTTGCAAAGAAAATAGGTATGGCAATAGCAGTAGTAAATGTAATTGCTAGTGTGATACTACTTTGTGCAATAATACTGATTATTGGCACACCTGATCTGTTCACATATATTAACGTAGAAGGGAGCCAACGATGGCGAGCAACAAGCACCATACGTCGTGAAGACATAATAATATAGAGAATAATGATTGAGGCATACCCCAAAATGAGCATCCCGATATCAGCCGTAGCCCATTGCCTACCTAAAACATACTGTACAATCAGTAGATATGCCTCCGGTTGTCCAGCTAGGTTTGCTGGCACTACAGCCATGACACCGAATGTGCTGGCAACATAGGCAAGAAATGCAATTGCTGTAGCCCACCATACTGAACTGCTAGCCCGTTTGAGAGCTTTGATACCTCCAGCTACCTCACTACCCATCACAAACGGCATATTCACACCGAGTAATGCCAGTACTACAATCCCATACACGCCGATATTGCTCCCCGAAGGAATCCATGTATGTACATTGTTGAAAGCGACAGCTGCATGGTGACCACTTGCCAGCCACCAGATGCCAATACCACCCTGCAGCAACATATTACTCAGGTACAGCACAGTTATCAACAATAGACAATTTTTAAGCCAGCGCAGTGGTAGGCAGGCAATGGCGGTACAGGTTCCCAGGATGATTACCAGAGTCAGAAAGCCGGACGGCGAGGTTATCTTTAGCCTCGGCATCAGTATTTGCAAAAGCTGAATACAACCCTCAATAGCAGCAACGGTCGCCAGTGTAGTACATAGCCAAGCGCAAAAACTGACCATCAAAGCCCACTGAAATCCCAGAATCTGCTCTACCAAATCATATATCCCATTTCGGATATCGAAATGCTTAATAGCCCATTGCACTGCATAGGCTGTCGGCACTAGAAATGTCACCGTACCCAGCAACCAGTAGATGAAAGTTGCTGGTCCACCAAACTGTACGCCAACCGTATTTGAGACAAACACAATTGTTAGCAGGATAAACACGCTCATATCCAGCGTCGTTAGCACTTTCGGCAATGAGCGAGTCTGCTTTGCGCCTGCTTGAGCAGAATCTGCATCTCTTGTTTCGATAGCGCCATTCGTCGCCTCGGACGATGATGAGAGTGGGATAAGAGAAGAGGTCATGGTTCCTCCTGAATACATGTTTTCCGGCAGGATTGCCTACCTCACTTATCGGCACTACTCGACATTTCTCCATTCCCACCTCTTGACTTTTAGCAAGCGGGCAGGTATAGTTATGACAGAGAGAAACTCAAACCTCTCATTTCGTTTCCTTCTATCGTTCCTCTACCTCAACTCCACTCCAATAGGAGCCACCCATGTAGGAGCCACTCATGCAAGATTTTTCCTCAGAGCAACAGGCTGACCTCGAACGCCTGCGTCTGCTCGGCCTCAGTCCACAGCAACCATTTCATGACCTCAATCTCGCGGGTAGTCAGGGTGTACCCACGCCGCGCCAGATCGCTCATCCACGCCAACCGACCAGCTACCACAAACCAGATTATGGCAAACCGGACAGGCACGTACCTGACCTGCAACGCACCGACCTATCCACCCCTGATCTGACCATCTACGCCGCCAATGCTAGCGCCCCGATGCTCCTGGAGGACGACAACGAGGAGCCATACTCACTCGACATCACGGATACATTGCCTGAAAGTCTCTTCGCCATGCAGGACGATCTGTTACCAGATATGCAAGCGACGCTAGAGCCAACATTGATGGCAGAGCAACCGGCAGAGATGGCTCCTGATGCGCGGGCGCTACTGGCAAGTCTGCCAATGGAGCAACTGGTCGCCGATAAGAGCTATCCTGCCGTGCAGATGGATCAGCGTGACTATAACGCGGCGCTGGCTCGCCATTTAACGCTGCTACTCAGTGGGCTACGTGACGAGGATTAAGTCCGATGACGATACAGCAAACACAGCTCACTCTGCATGGGCAGATCATCGAGAGCCAAGTATTGACGCTGGCACCAACACGCAACGCTGATGATACCTCTTCAGAGGCACAAAACGGACATGCGGTGCAGGTGACGATTATTCAGGGCGGTACCAGCAAGAACGGCTACACC
>JAJZEJ010000179.1 GCA_021828635.1 Chloroflexota bacterium | reverse complement strand
TCTGAGCGGTCTGCTTTTTTCCTACGAGGATATCCGCACACCCATTCAGCGTTTGAGTGGAGGCGAGAAGAGTCGTCTGCAACTGGCATACCTGATGCTGATCGACGCTAATTTCCTGCTATTGGATGAGCCAACCAATAACCTGGATATTGCCTCAACCGAAATGCTGGAAGCCGCCTTGCTGGCATTTGAGGGTACCATACTCACTATCTCACACGACCGCTACTTCCTGGATAAAATCGTCACGAAGATTCTGGCTATTGAAGCAAACGGCCAGGTGAGATGTTATCCAGGAAACTTCTCTTATTATTACGATAAGAGAAGTTTATAGGGTTCTCCGCAGCGCATTAGTTTTATTTCGTAGGGCGTGGATGGGCCTCGCGTGCCTGACGCATGATCTCGCGCAACTGGTCGAGGTGGTCGGTGTCGTGATAGAGGCCCATGATAAAACGACCGGTGGCATTGATAGGACCGAGGCGTGGGAACGGGGTATATGTTACATCGAGCTGCGGCTGCTGCGGCCAAGCATCCAGCATCGCTTTACGCATCTTGCGGCTCTCTTCGAGACGCTGATGAATCTGCGCACTGCTAGTGACCGTCTCCCACGGCGTTTCGTAGCGTGAGCGCCCCTCAACAACGATGCCACGCGCTAACGTCAAAGCGAGAGCAGCAGCTTCTTCCGAAGAAGCTGTGGCATGTACAACGACGTGGCCCAACGTCCAGGCCAATTCATTCTCCTCTGGTTTCCCAAAGGGATCACTCGCTTTAGGGTCTACTGGCACAAAAACCACATCTTCGTCAAGCGCGTCGGCGGTAATGCTCTGCATGGTGTCAATCATTTCGTCTGTCAGAGCGTAGAGGTCTGCTTTGGTCAGGTTTGCCGCTAGAGCCGGAAGAGACATGGTGCCGTTTTTAACTACAGTGAAGTCAAGCATCGTTCATTCTCCAAAATAGGTATTTTTTACGTGAGAAAGATGGAGACCTTCATCTCCACCTTTATTGACAACGCAACGGTTTTGCCCATCTATTCCAGCAAGCTTTCCTTAGAAGATTTTTTTATCTGATGGCCGAGCCAATAAGTTTCCCCAAGCCAAAAGTAATGCCAGCTGCGAGCAAACCGAGCAAGATCTGCCGACCACCTGAACGCCAGAGTGGAGAGCCAGCAGTCAGGCTAACTCCCGTGCCTATGCCAAACAAACCAAAAACACTAAGCAAAAGACTGATACCCACCGCGAGCAACCCTCCAGTAAAAATAAAAGGCAAGACAGGGATAATGGCTCCGATAGCAAAGAGGAAGAAAGAGATAATCGCCGCCCCCCATGCGGAGCCTCCCAGGTCTTTTGGATCGACACCCAACTCTTCTCGCGCCAGCGTATCGAGTGCCGTATCCTTTTGTTGCATCAAATTGGTAGCCAGATCGTTGGCAGTTTTCTCATCAAGACCTTTGGATTGATAGATCAGGGCTAACTCTTCTCGTTCTTCTTGCGGAGCATCTTTCAACTCTTGACGCTCAATTGCTATCTGATGTTGATTGAGTTCACGCGCACTCTGCACAGAGACCCACTCACCAATCGACATCGAGAATGCGCCTGCCAGCAGACCGGCAAAACCAGAGATTAACACCGCGTGACCCGCCAGAGTTGCTCCTGCTACACCCATCACCAGGCTAAGATTTGAGGTCAGTCCATCGCTAGCCCCCAACACGGCTGCACGCAGTTCATTCCCGCCCGCGTTGCGGTGACGCCCTTCAAATTGCGCCAGCAAAGGCCCGGCAATACCGCCCTTTGTTGAAGACTGAAGATAACCAAAAATGCGTGCATGTGAACGCTCATCAGCAGGCAGATTGGCACTTGTCGCTTCTGACTGCGTATCATAATCGTGAACGGCGTTCCGTTCCATACCAGAGACGGTGGAGAGTATCGCCCCCGTTCCCATATGGTTCGCTAACCAAACGAGCGTGCGTATACGCCAGTTCGGCTGATAAAGCGGGGGTGCTTGATTGGCATCCGTCAAATAGTTTTTCCACAGCGAGGCGTGACGCTGCTCAACTGCCGCCAAGCGTCGATAGAGTTCCGCCAAATGAGCATCTTTCTCAATATCCGCAAGTTTGCTATAGAGATATGCACCCTCTTGTTCAGCAAGGTAATTTGCTCTATATCGTGCTATATCGTTTTTTGCTAGCTGGCCCTCTCCATTATTTTTCACGGCCATAGTGCCTTTCATCTTTTTGCGCCTATAGAAATAATACTCGTTTGAAGAGACGTATTCATTTACTATCACTCTATATAAACATACGTCATACTTTAGGGAAAGGCAATATTGTGTGATAATTGTGATGATTTTGTTAAGAAAAACCATATATAGCATTAAAAAGATTTACAGCGAATTTTTTAATGTAATCCTCTTTACAGCACCATGCAAATAGATAGGGTCGCCGGAGAGGGTGAGAACAATTTGGCCGTGGGAGGGTATGTAGCTTTGTGTGCTGCCCGTCATGCTGGTGACGGTGATGGGTGTTGTCGTCGATACGATCACGGCAGGCGTGCCGAAAGCCGACCAGAGAACCTGCGTATTATTGCTGAACTGCTCATCATAGATGCTCCAGCCAATTGAGTTACTACTTATGAAGTGCTGACCAGAAAGCTGGCGTGTCAGAACGGCATAGGCTACATAAGAGGGTTTGGGCGTGTAGAGTCCACTGTAATCGGGCCGGTTGAGCAGGCCGAAATTGTCTTCGTCATCGAACGTACTCGTGCCATCATTGAGCAGGTCGTACCAGAAAAACTTGTCCACACCAGCAGCCACGCTAAGCAGAGCGGCACGTACCAAATAATCGGCCTGCGTGCGTTCATCAACGTGCAAAAACGAGGTCGGCCAGCCCATTTCCGTAATCCAGAGCGGTTTCGCTGTACCGCCGTTGCTGCTCTTAATAAGAGCTTTCAGGTTCTCCATCTGCTTTTTCGTATCTTCCATCTCCGGTGAAACAAAGTTGGAAGTAGTATATGGATGGTCAGAAACGGCATCCATGTAGCGCAACGCCTTCTGCTGAAAAAGTTGGCGAAACCAAGCGAGGTCGGCGGAGAATACTGCCCCACCAATGACTGTGACATCTGGTCGCACAGCTTTAATAGCTGGGTACGTGGCCTGTAACATCTGCGCGTAACACGAGGCTTTATCTGCGCATACTCCCGTCGAGAAGATGCCGTTATACTCGTTGTACACTTCAACCGTTTTGAGTTGTGAACCATAGTGAGAAACCACAGCCTTTGCATAGTTGGCGAAGGCTGTGAGACCGGCACTATCATAGGGTGTCTGATTGTTATCATAGAGACGATTCGTGTAGTCGAGGATCAACAGAGGTGTGAGGTTATTTTGCTGTAATTCGTACATAGAGGGATCGAGCGTGGAGAAGTTGTATTGTCCTGGTGCTTGCTCAATCTGCGACCAGGTAGCATCTTCACGCACCATGCTGACACCCAACAGCGAGACTAATGGTACCAGACCGAGATCA
>JAJZEJ010000659.1 GCA_021828635.1 Chloroflexota bacterium | reverse complement strand
TTATATGGCTCTTACGTGAAAACCTAAAGAAGAAACGCCTGGCGAAATTTATTAATGATACGACCGCGCTTGCTCGAATGCTTACATGAACAAGGCGGTGTTACTCTGTATAGAGACCACTCGGTGGATGAGGAATTGTGGAACCATTCTACCTTATGACAATGCCAGGACTGGAAACGCTGGCATTCAGTGAACTGCGCTCGCTGGCACCAGATGCCGAACTAGTTAAATTCTCGCGCGGCATTACACTCTTTCGGAGTTCCGTTGTGCCAGGCGAACTGCTGGACTTGCGCACAGCAGAAGATGTTTTTGTGACATTAGCGCATATCGTCGGTCTCGGCCACGGCCCCCATGCGCTACGTGTTCTGCACAGTGCAACACTAAGCGCCGATGTCACCACAGCCTTATCGCTTTGGCGGCGTGCGCATGGTGGTAGCTTGGCAAAAACATGGCGTGTTGTCAGCCAGATGGTTGGTGAGCATGGTTATCGCCGCGTTGATGCCGGCCAGTCGGTACAGGATGCGTTGCGGAAGATATTGCCGCCGACGATGCGGCATGTGGATGATGACGCTGATGTCGAGTTCTGGCTCTGGCTCAACGGTAGCGAGGCACTGGTCGGCTTGCGCCTGAGCGATGCCAGTATGCGCCATCGCACTTACAAACGCGAGCATTTACCCGCTTCGCTACGTCCGACCGTAGCGGCGACGATGGTGTTGCTCTCGCGTCCCACGGCTGATGATAAGGTGCTTGACCCCTTGTGCGGCGCGGGTACTATTCTGATCGAACGCGGTCTATCAGGCGCTTTCGAGCAACTGCTTGGTGGGGATATGCGCAAAGAGGCAGTCGAGATGGCAAAGCGTAATGCCCATGAGGCTGAGATCGAGGCGACATGGCGCACCTGGGATGCGCGGAAATTACCGCTAGACAAAGAGAGCATGACGCGCATCATCACCAACTTACCCTTTGGCAAACAGATCGGTTCGCGTGAGGAAAACGGCCAGTTATACCGTTCACTTTGTGAGAGCTTTGGGCGCGTGCTGACACCCGATGGCTTATTAGTCGCTCTGACTAGCGAAGATCGCTTATGGGAGACCGTATTACACGAGTATGGCTGGAAGATCAACAAAAAGGTTGTGTGTGTCATTCTGGGTCAACCGGCCAGCATCTTCGTCTCCCAACGAGCTTAGTGTTTTCTATGATTATAGTATGTCTGATATGAGAGAGGAGAACTCCATTGGCTGGTACAACAACCGCCGATTTTCGTAACGGCATGGTGATTCGTTACAACAATGAACTGTATATGATTACTGAATTCCATCACGTCAGTCCTGGGAACTGGCGTGCATTTGTGCGCACAAACTTGAAAAACATCAAAACAGGCCGCGCTATTGAGCAGCGTTTCCGTGCTGGTGAAGAGGTTGACGAGGTACGCCTGGAGCATCAGAACTGGCAATTCCTGTATGTTGATGGTGACGATTACATCTTCATGAATACTGAAACCTACGATCAGCAACCAGTACCAAAAGAGCTACTCGGCGATTCGGTACGCTTCTTGAAGGAGCAGGATATTGTCGAATTGCTGGTCGATGACGAGACAATTATCGCTGCCGAAATGCCCAATTTCATGGAGCTTGAGGTGATGAGCGCCGAGCCAGGCGTGCGTGGCGATACCGCAAACAATGTGACCAAACCAGCTACGCTTGAAACCGGCACCGTAATCAACGTTCCCCTGTTCGTCAATCCTGGTGACAAGGTTCGCATTGATACGCGCACCGGCCAGTATGTGAGCCGTGTCAAATAAGAATGTGCGCGTCATGGTCGGTGAAGATTTGATCTTCATCGACTATCTTTGTTCAGGCTATGCCCATATCTTGACGTACAAGTCTGACAAGATTTGGTACATGCTGCTGGAGTGTATCGAGTAACTCTGGTATCGTCTTGGGCGGATTGCGAAGTTCTCCAGCCTGTTCAGCTATAATGTGTAACATTGCTATTGGTTCTAGTTCGTACAAATGAGTGAGAAAATCATCGGACGACTGCGCCTCGATCTCAAAAGGTGCTAATAAGGCTTGGGGAAAATCTTTGAGGTTTTGAGTAACAATCACTTGCGCTCGACTTGCTACTGCTGCTGCTAATACATGCCGGTCTTTCTCATTAATCGGCATAGCTGGGATGAATGGTTGATATGATGTAACAAATGCTTCGTTAAACTGATGCCTGATAATATCATAGATTCTTTGTGCATTAGCTTTGGGTAAACCCTTGTTAGCTAGATTGCGGCGCATCTCCTCTAAGATTTCTTCGGTAAGCTGTAGACGGTAAAGTCTTGCATTTGCTGCACGCAAAAGCGTATCACGGAGCGATGCAGGGAAAAGAACACATGCATCGAGTACAACTACAAATGCTGGTATCATATGAGCCTCCTAACGAGGATGACATCCTGATGACCGGACGTAGATAGCCAAAATTTAGAAATGTAGTTCAGATGAAACCGCTTATTGCGAATAATAGTCTATGCAGGTTTTCCTCTCTTTGGTAACAAAGTTACCAGTATTATGATGAAACTGCTTATTGCTCTGTGCTAGTCGTAAAGCTCCGCATCTTCACTGATATGCGCTATCTCAGCAAGAGCTTGCTTGCGCTCGTTCTCACGCTGCTTCTGATAAGCTAACACATCACTAAAGCGTACCCGACGATGACTACCAACTTTTGTGAAGGGGATTTGCCCTGCCTCAAGTAACTTAACAAGGTAAGGTCTTGATATGTTCAGTATATCAGCTGCTTCTTGAGTTGTCAACTCTTTATTGATTGGTACAATACTAACGGCTCTGCCGCGTAGCAAATGATAGATGACCTGTTTGAGTATCTGGAAAACAGAGAATGGTAATTCGATTTCAGTGCCATCAGGCCCCACGAGTTTTGGTGTGGATTGCTGCTGAGCCAAAACCTGCTCTATTCGTCTGATTGCTGGTTGCTCATTTTCGTTAGTTGTAATGAGTTCTCGTTCTGATACTGTCATGGTATGCCCTCTAGCTCTCTTGTGAAATTCAATGTTTGAGCATCATAATAGTAACGTACAACATATTCAAAATAAACGCAATGGGCAAAATGTACAAATCCCCAAAAAATATCCATCTTGCCAGAAAGACAGAACTGCTGTACTGTATTCAGAGAACTATCTTTGTGTCTTTCATTATCTTTGATTTAAGGAGCGAACTCTATGTCTGCTGACACGCAGACAACGACACAGGCTTCTCATCGCAATCCAGCAGTTCCGACTATAGGAAATGATGAGGCCATTGCCGTTGAGAATTTTAGCAAAAGCTATGGCGCAAATCGCGTCGTCAATACGCTAAACTTTACAGTGCAACGCGGTGAGGTATTCGCGCTATTGGGACCAAATGGAGCAGGCAAGACAACAACGGTTGAAACGCTAGAGGGCTATCGCAAGCCCGATCAGGGAACCATTCGCGTGTTGGGACTCGACCCAATCCGCGAGAGTGCAAGCCTG
>JAJZEJ010000848.1 GCA_021828635.1 Chloroflexota bacterium | reverse complement strand
GGACAACCCACCAGCTTTTATTCGCGCTGCCTATGATAACGCGACGTTGCTCACCCATCCCTCATTCGTTGAAAGTTTCGGCATAGTGCTACTGGAAGCGATGACTGTGGGTCTGCCCATCATAGCCCATAATGGTACCGGCATCCCCTGTATTGTCGAAGATAACATAACTGGCTATACTGTCGATGTACGCGACACTTCTGCCTACACAGAGGCGCTTCTGCGTGTCTTGCACAATCCACTGCTGGCACAACGTCTGGGACAGGCCGGGCAACAACAGGCACTGACACGCTATAGCCAGCATGTACAGGCCGAACGACTCTTCGCGTTATATGCCGAACTTCTCGGCACAAAGATAGATAACAATGAGCTACAACAAGATCAATGGCAGGCAGCACAGTCATTGTTATAATAGAAATCCTGGCACAAGAAAGAGATGAGAGAATGGAAATACGAGCATATCTGGAAGGTATCACGCGGCGCTGGTGGCTCATTCTGTCTATAGTTCTGCTCTCTCTTGTTGTCGGACGTATTATCGGCATCAATCTGACAGCTAAATATACCGCTTCTACCGATGTTTTGATCAATGACGCCTTGCTGGCAAATACGGCCTTTCCATCCAAAGCCATCCAACTCAACGTCGTAACGTCTTATGCTGGCAGCGTACTTTCGCCGTTGGCAGAAGAGCGCGTCTCGAAATCATATCCACGCCTGCCAGCCAAAGTTCTGCAACAAGAGGTCACAGTCACGCTCGATACAACCAATCAGATTATGCTGATTAACGTCACTGATCCTTCATCCAGTGCGACCGCCGATATTGCCAATTATCTTGCTCGTCAGTTCGTGGCAACACAAACGGCTAGTATGCAACATCAACTCACCTATTATCAGCAATGGCTGCAACAGCAGATTGGCACACTCACCAATGAGATCAATCAGCTTAATCAGCAGATTGACGCCGTCACACCGCAACGCGAAATTCACGGACCACCACCCACGCTGACACCAACCCAAAAGCTAACCTTTACAGAAGATATTTCTAACGTCGATCTGGATAACCGCAAACTATATGATTATCAGCAATCACTGCTAGAAGTGCAGCAAGTTCTGCCAATGGTCAATCAGGCATACGTCATTATCAAAGCGGCCACAGTACCACAAAGCCCTAATACAACTCCATTGCCAACAATCGCAATAGAAGCTATCGCCCTGGTGGCAGGTCTGTTGTTGGCAATCTGTTTATGTATCGCCCTGGACTTCTTCACGCCGCTCATACGCCATCAAGGTGAACTGACCAGAATCATAGAACAGCCAACTTTCGCCATTGTTCCAGCTCTCAGCACCACTGAACAAAAACGTCTGTTAGAGATAGACGTACACACAATACGCTCTATCAGCCGCCTGAAGCAACTGCGGCTCTTCTGTGCCACAGTGGGCGCACTGGCAATGCAGCAACCAGGGCGCAGCATCCTGCTCACCAGCCTGCGTCACCGGCGTAAAATCGCGGCCATCCTAGCTATCTTCCTGGCACGCAAAGGGCTAAAAACGCTGCTGATCGATGCCGACTTTCTGCATCCAAGCCTGCATCAGCAAATAGCGACGCAAGGTTCAGCGCAAGCCTTTAGCAAAACAGGTCAACCACTGCCTTTCATCATGCAAACGGTCTATTCCAACCTGTTTCTTCTGCCCGCTAGTGCCGCTCTTCCGGCGCAACAGTCAACCAACCGGGACGAGTTACTAGCCCTACTACCAACGCTTCAAAGCATGTTTGATATTATTCTGATTGATGCACCACCGATGGAATATGCCGATACGCACCTGTTTATGACAAAAGTCACACAAATCTTCCTCTTCATCAAGAAGCGTGGAGATAGTTTGAAGACACTGCAACGCACGCATGTAACCTGTGAGATGCTCAAAACATCACCGTACTACATCTTCTTGACATGATGCTGTAGGGCAACCTCAAGATACACAGCACGTGTTCGACGGGCTGTCTCTTGCCAGGAAAACTGCTGCGCACGCGCACGACCAGCAGCGACAAGTCGTACACGCAACGTCTCATCCATTAAAAGCTGCTCCATTGCCGCAGCCATCTCAGCGGCCCGCAAGGGATCGACAAAAAGCGCGGCCTCACCAGCTACCTCTGGCAATGAAGAGGTATTCGAGCTAATGATCGGGCAACCCGCCAGCATAGCTTCCAGTAGGGGCAGACCAAAGCCCTCGTAGAGTGAAGGGAAGATCAGCACACTGGTCATCTGATACAACGCAATCAATTCTTCATCAGAAACATGGCCTGGGAAGACCACCATCTCCTGCAAATCCTGCATATAGCTGAGAATATCAGCACAATTCCATCCCTTGCGCCCAACAATCACTAGCGATGGACAACGATCACCCAGGCGTTGCCGCAACTGCTGATAGGCAACCAACAGCGTCACCAGGTTCTTGCGTGGCTCAACCGTGGCAACTGTGAGCAAAAAACGCTCCGGCAGGTGATAGGTGTCCCTGAGTTGCTGGCGTTGTGCTTCGGGAGATGGAACAGCGAACGATGGATGCGCCGCCTCTGGAATGACCACCAGTTTAGCAGCAAAACGCTGGCCCATGAAATAGGCAATTTCAGAACGAGCATGCTCTGAGATAGTAATCACCCGTGTGCAGGTATGCAAACCGCGTGCTAGCAAAGTACGAAAGTAGAGGCGGCCATGCAAAGTCAGCGCCTGAGCATAGCGCCAGGGACCGGCATCGTGCAAGGTCATCAGCGTCTGTGGACCGAAGAGTTGTATATAGGGCGGCGGAAACGCTGGATAATGCATGGCATGCAAATGGAGACGCGGCAAGATAGCCGGAAACCACACCTGCTTAATAAATAGCTCATTGGTTGTTGGGCAGATGACCGCATCGAAGGTATCACGCCAGGGTAAAAAATCCGGGTGGATGCTACGGGCAAAAAAGAGGACATAGCGCGGCCCTGGCTCCGTCTCTGCGATTTGTAGAAGATGTTTTGCCAGTTCCGCACTATATCGAAAGATGCCGGTTGGTCGCCGCCAAATCGAGGTCAGGTCGATGCCGACCCGGATAGGTTGTTGTTTGTTCATAAAATCCCTCTTTGCCACTCTCAACTATAGCAAACTGGTACCATAAACGGCCAGTTTGTGATGCATCTTGACACAAAGAGGTGTATGCTACTACTGAGAGAAGGCTAGTAAGCTTATCTGTCTGTCTGTCTGTGTTTTGAGAATGGTTTGCGATGATAGAAACATTTCGCGATAGTTGGTTATCACATCTTGCCCCCTATCTCAGATTTGTATGGCGTTGGGGCTGGTTTTTGCTGCTCTCGATGCTGGTTCCCACCGTGATTAGCCTTTTGCTACCCGACGCACCAGCATCTACCAGTTACCAGGCAACATTAAAGATACAGGTGATTCTCCCGCTCGCTCAGAATACAGCAGTCGGCATGGATACCTCTACTAAGTTTTATGCTGCCCTCTTCACCAGTCCAGCAACAATCAGTCTCTT
>JAJZEJ010000263.1 GCA_021828635.1 Chloroflexota bacterium | reverse complement strand
GTACCACTCACGCAATGGGCGACGATGTGGGTAGACATGGAAATGGGGCGTAAAGACGACTTTGCGCCCACGCAGGCGACCTATCACAAGCGCCAGTTCGCTTCTGATCTCGCCATAGCCGTGGCAATGAATAATATCAGCATTAGTGGTGAAAAGCGCGTGCAGAAAGTCCCACGAGAGTGGACACCCTTTGCGGTTACTAGCGGGGCAGCGATGAATTTTGATGCCATTAATGATCTCTTCACGGGGTTGCTGTTCATCAACCTGGAAGGTTAAGACCTCGGCCTCCCAGCCACGCTCAACGGCTTCACGGACCGGCCAGTAAAAATAATACATGTCAAACGGCTGCATCACCGTGTTAGGAAAGTTCCAGACCACCTCTAGCAGTTTCACGCGCGACTCCTCTATGCGAATATCTATGGGAAGCCAAAATAGATATCATTCCAGTTGTTTAATAGTATGCTTTGCATAGATCAGATACGCGAAGATTGGCGATTGGATAGGAAAGAATACCTACTATGCTGCATAGAGGGGGCCGTTTACAGCATAATGCAAATAACAGGGTAATTCTACTAAGGAGTCGGAGCCTGATGACCAGGAATGGTATAGAAAGAAAAATCCAACGGTTGAAGCGCCAGAGCATTTATGCTACCTCGGTCGGTATTTTTCTGCTGTGTTTTCTGTTAGCCGCATGTGGCACGCCTCCGCCAGCCAAACACCCTTTGAGTCAGGTCAATGTCGGGGGAACGGCAGGCACAGGGGCCAGTGGGAATACTACTGATGCTACTGTGATTAAGGCGATTCAGGTCCAGCAAAGCAACCTCTCGACCTATCCTGGTGGGCAGATGAGTATGACGATTGTTACCAGTCCGTATGCGCTCTGTTCGTTTAGCGTAGCTTATGGGAAAAGTACGCCAAGTACAAATATCGGCATTGTGCCGCATACGGCCAATGCTAACGGCATGGTCAGTTGGACGTGGCACGTTGATGGCGATGTTCATACCGGTACCTGGCCGTTGACTGTCTCAGCCACTTTGCCTTCTGGCTCACATACTACGCAGACAGTGCAGGTACATGTCGTTTTTCCGCCGATCACTGTAGTGAGTAATCAGACAAACCTGGCTGCTTACCCCAAAAATAACATGTCTTTGACGATCTCAACGGCTCCCAATGTACAGTGTGCGCTGGCTTTGAATTATGGACCGACGAAGCCAGTGAAATCCTTGAAGAGTGTGGCTGATAGCAATGGCATTGCCAACTGGACATGGCATGTTGGTAGTGATGCGCCGATAGGTGTCTGGCCTCTGACGATTACGGTAACACTGGCCGATGGTGAGCAAGGCAGTGCGCAGGTAAATATGACTGTTATGTAGATGTGTTGAGCTGTTTTTGAAAAGATTTGAGGAGTCTCTGTGAGCAATTCAGTTTTTGTGTTGTGGCTTGAAGGGGTGACGCCGGAGCAGTGTGAGCCAGTGCCAGAGTTGATGGCACTGGCTGAGCAAGGGCTTGATCTGCGTCTGGCTCCTCTGCCTCTGCATGAGGCGCAGCAATGTTACTATCAGCTTTTAACGGGTATGGGAGCAGGTAAGCTTGGCCGTTTTGATGCGGTGCGCCCCGATACCTATAAGGCACGCGAAGAGCAGGGCATGCCGGAGGGTGCTTATGGGCGCTTACTCCCTGACGTGGTACGCAATGCGCGTCTATCGGTGGCCTCTATCGAAATAGAGCGTGTTGAAGAATTGGAGCAACTCGTTGGACGTGCCAATGACTTTGTTCTCGTGCGTGTACGTAATGCTCAGACTCTCTCATCCACTATGCTAAATACATTGGTACAGCGTTTACGGTCTATTGCAACACCGGCAAGTCACCTTATCGTACTGACGAATGTATACAATCAACCGGCGCATACCTATGTCAATATCAATGATTTTCTGGCCGAGATTGGCCTGCTAGAAGTAGAGGCATCACACCAGCCAGGAACAATTCTCTGGCCGGAGACGCTGGCTTACGGGCTTGGTTCAGGACAATTGTGGATTAACCTGCGCGGTCGTGAGGCACAAGGCGTGGTCAATGCTGGACGTGAGTATCAGGATGTGTGCGAGGCGCTAATCCGCGAATTGAAGGAAAACTGGCTCGATCCGCGTACCCACGAGCCGGTTGTCTCGCAGGTTCTCACACGTGATGATCTATATATTGGCGACTATCTCTTCAAAGCGCCCGATCTGACCATCGTGTATCGTCCAGGCTATGCACCTTCGCCCAATGCTTTTGCGCTTGCTCTGGATGGGCAGAGTATTCTACCGGTAATAGCTACGCTTGAGGCACCTTACGAGGTACCCTATGCACGCCTGCTCGCTAGCGGACCAGTGCTTGAGCGGAAGCAGAAAGCTAATGCTCGCCTGATCGATGTATTGCCGAGCATTATGTATCTGCTAGGGCAACCTATACCCTATGAGGTCGATGGCGAGGTACTATTATCTCTGTTTACGACCGATTATCGCCGACGGCAGCGCATCGAGCTTGCGGATGATGAGCGCGATATGCTTTCAGATGAAGAGGAGGGCATGATTGTAGATCGTCTGCGTGACCTGGGCTATCTTGGTTAGCCTTTGCTAGGGTCTGCTATGCGAGCGGCCTATGAGGAGTAATGCGTGTCTCCACTTTACCCGCGGGAGCAATCATTGAACAACAATAGCGTAGACCCGTTCGCGGAAGAACCTTCAGCGTGGGATTATAGTGCTTATGCTATACACGTAGCAAAGCAGGAAAGCGACATTGCATTCAATAATGTTCCAATGAGTGAAGCGGATTATGCGGCTTTTGCAATTGGGCGCATGACGCTCCCTGAGACAGAGGCTCCTTTTGACCCGTCCATGCAAGAAGATGAAGATGAATATGTGCCGCTTATTCGTCCTGTCCTCTATCGCTTATCGAGTGTCAATTCCCGTCTGCGCCATACTAGTCTGACACATCGCTATTCATCTCACGTTTCTGGTGAACCATCTCAGCAGGTTCATGGTAAGAATGCACACTTTGGTCTGGTGACTTTAGTACCGCAAACCTCTCATCAGGCGCTCTCACGGCTCAACGCGATTTCTATGGTAGCAGTGTCTACGCGCGAGGAGACCAGTCAGCAGCAGGATGCCTTTATTAGTGACTGGGTTGAAGACATTGCAAGCAAAGACACGTTAATCTTGCCGGTGATGAGTCCAGTAGAGTTACAGGCGGCGGCTGATGAGATTGAGAAGCGCAAAGCGGTTGCCAGTACTGCTGGTGGTGCGGCTATTGCGGGCGCGGCAGATGCGATCTCAGCCGTGTTGCGCTATGTCATTACCGTGCTGATGACCAACCTCTTTCCACCGGCCATGTATGGCATTTTCGTCGAAGTCAACACGGTAACAACAGTGTTAGGCTATGCCTCGAAGCTTGGCCTGGATAGTACATTGTTGCGTTTCCTACCAGCCTATCGCGCTAAAGGCGAGCGTGGGCTAGCCACTGGCATGATTCGCTTTGCGCTCCTC
>JAJZEJ010000337.1 GCA_021828635.1 Chloroflexota bacterium | reverse complement strand
GCCTGTATTGGTCTGGGCTGGTTGCTATGGCGCTTCTGGAGACGTGATGCTGGCAAATGGCTGATCGTGTTATCCTGGGTGATTGTCTTTAGCGCGATTGTCGGCGACTTCTACGTCAAATACATGCGCTACATGTTGCCCATCTATCCTTTCTTGTCCTTGACAGCCGCCGCGTGGCTAATAGCGATGCTTGAACGCGGGCGGCTGATGGCAATGCGACAGACGCTGGCACGCTTATGGCAACGTGCAGTCATGGTACTACCCATAGTAGCGATTGTGCTGGTGTTGGGTGGCACGATGTTTCAGGGTCTGGCGTTGCTCAATGTGTATAGCGTGCCAAATACGCGCATCCAGGCATCAGAGTGGATGTATAGTCATATCAAGCCGGGTAGC
Source organism: Chloroflexota bacterium (assembly GCA_021828635.1). The sequence continues at coordinate 3,130 of JAJZEJ010000337.1, read as the reverse complement.
GTGATTACCTATGAGCAGTGGGATGACCCATTGCCGGTAGCGGTGGGCAACAACTCACCCTCTATGTATAATCAGCTTGTCTATACCGATGCGAATGGGCAACCAACGACTGGACTTGATCTCTATGGCGACGATACAGCAGCCAAAGCGCACCTGTTGGCTCATCTTTTGACGCAGTTAGATGTGATTACGATGGCCTCTGACCGGCTCTATAAATCGATACCACGTTTGCCTGCTCGTTATCCCCTCACGATCCATTATTATCAATTGCTTTTTAGCGGCCAACTTGGCTTTCATCTGGCGGCACAATTCGTCAATCGCCCCAATCTGTTTGGCATCACGCTCAATGATAGTGGAGCGGATGAAAGCTACTCGGTCTTTGACCATCCGCATGCGCGTATCTTCGTGCGTGACAGTCCGTTTCCTTATACTGAAGATCAGCTTTTCCAGAAATTGATGGCTGGTGTGCAGTTGCCCGCGCCAGGAGCGCAACTCTCTGGCGCACAAAAATCGCTACTTCTGTCGCCACAACAGATTGCCAATGACCAGCAATCGCCGCCCTTTGGCGTGCAATTTCCGGCACACAGCCTGACCAACGCGGTTCCAGCTTTTTTCTGGTGGCTATTGTTGCTGGCTCTTGGCTGTTTTACCTATCCTCTACTCTTCTTCGCTTTGCCCTCGCTGGCTGATCGCGGCTATATTTTCAGTAAACTGATCGGCATGTTGCTGCTTGCTTACCTTGCTTGGCTCTTAGCCTCTTTTCATATCTTGCCTTTTGAGCAACTATCAACGCTACTGGTTTTCTCGGGGCTTGCGATCATCGGTATTAGCACTGCTCTTCTGCAACGTGAGCAATTAAAGACGTTTTTTCGACAGCATTGGCGACTCTTGCTCACGGAAGAGGTGCTGTTCACGCTGGCTTTCTTGCTCTTTGTCGGCATCCGTTCGCTCAATCCTGACCTGTGGAATCCCTACATTGGGGGCGAGAAGCCGATGGAGCTGGCCTTTCTCAATGCTATTTTGCGTAGCCCATACATGCCGCCGCTCGATCCCTGGTTCTCCGGTGGCTACATCAACTACTATTATTATGGCTACGTTATTTTTGCCGCCCTTATCAAGCTCACCGGCATTGTTCCCACCACTGCCTTTAATCTGACCATGCCCACACTCTTTGCCCTGACCTTTGGTGGAGCTTTTACCATTGTCTATAGCATGACACGCCGCTTCTCGTTTGCGCTGCTAGGTGGCTATTTTGCTGCTCTCATTGGCAACTTCAATGGCTTCATTCAACTCCGAGCGCAAGTACAGGCTCTAGTTGCTCATCTACCGATACCAGCATTTGATTATTGGCAGAGTAGTCGTGTGATACCCTACACCATCAACGAGTTTCCTTTCTGGAGTTTTCTCTTCTCCGACCTGCACCCACACGTGATGGATATGCCCAACGCTATCTGTATGCTTGGTCTGCTGGCGGCAACTCTGCTCTGGCCGCAAGATCAATCTGTTTCACGCTATCAGCGCCTCGCTCTATATGCTTTGCTGGCGTTTGTCTTCGGCACAATCGCCTGTGTCAATCCCTGGGATATTCCTGTTTATGCGCTATTGCTCTTAGCTGTATTGTTAGTGCAATATGTTCAGGTGCATGGTCAAGAAGCCTTGCTGGAACGTTTATTTGGACTCGGCTACCGTCTCCTCACGGCGCTCGTGATTGCTCTTGTTGGCTATCTCTGCTATTTCCCCTTCTATGTCTGGTATGAGGAACTCTATGTCAATGGCATTGGGCATGTAACAAGCGGTAGCAGTGTTGGTGATTTCCTCACAATTGCTGTCTTGTGGATGTTTATTACAGCCAGTTTCTTTCTGGTAGAAGTGTACTGGCGCTGGTTTGCGGCGCGTGCGCAACACTATGCAGGTCAATCATGGAGTTGGAGCTACAGTTGGGGTTATCTCATTCTGTGTGTGTTGGCTATCGTCGCGCTTGCCATACTGGGTCTCAAGATACTGTTATTTGCGCTGATTGTGCTTGGGGCGTGGCTATTTCTGCAAATATTACTTGGTCAGTTGCGTAAAAAGCATGGTGATGTCGCAATACAGGTGAACAGTACCACGATAGCTGCACATAGCACTGCACCAGTTGCCTTCGCGTCACCTGCTTATCTCAACTATACCTATCTGTTACTGTTAATGGCATTGTGCATTAGCCTGGGTGTCGAAGTGGTCTATATTCGTGATTTTCTGGATGGCGGCGCTTATGAACGCATGAATACCGTCTTCAAGTTTGGCATTCAGTCCTGGTTTTGTTTCGCCATTGGTGGTGCATTAGCAGTGCCGTTGATCTGGCGCACATTACAAGCTAATGCACGCCGTATCTGGACAGTATTACTGGTTGCACTCATTCTGTGTTGCTCCGTCTTTTTGATGGAAGGGCCAGCAGCGCGTATTCAAGATCATCAGACCTGGGCCACGCTTCAGCCACCGACTGGCAATGCGAACTATACACCGACACTGAATGGGTTTGCCTTTGTTCAGGCATGGTATCCGCAGGATGCGCGTGCCATTATGTGGCTGAATCAGCATGTCTCAGGCTCACCAGTTATTCTTGAGGCAGATGCTCCGGTCTCGTATCAATGGTTTGGGCGTGTCTCCGTCTATACAGGTCTACCCGACGTACTGGGGTGGCCTGACCACGAGGGCGAGCAACGGTACGCCAATCAGATTGCCAACCGCCTGACTGATATTGATACGATCTATACTACAACAGATACGGCTCAGGCACTTCAACTGCTACATTTCTACCATGTGCGCTATGTTTATGTTGGTCCTTTGGAGCAGCAAACCTATGGGCAGAATGGAGCGCAAGGGCTGAAGAAATTTCAGCAGATGGTCGGGCATGGTTTAAGTATTGCCTACCAGGCCGATGGTGTGACGATTTATGAGGTGATGTAGGGACCGATATATCGCGTCCGTTGGCCGATGTATCGCGTTCGTATCCTGCCATGTTGCTTTTCCCTGTTGGGTTAGACTGTTATAATAGCAAAAAAAGGGGATGCTGAGGAACTTACTGTGCAGGACAGACGTTAGTAGTAGCGTACCCTGCTGATACGCGAAATTCTTTACGAAACAACGTGTT
>JAJZEJ010000026.1 GCA_021828635.1 Chloroflexota bacterium | reverse complement strand
TTGCCAGTTCTTGGCGTACTCGCCGCTGCCGCTCCAAAACTCCCAGTGGTCGTCGTCACCCGCGTAGAGCGTGAAGCCAAAGCACTGCTGCGTCGGCGTGTTGGAAGCCCACACCCACCGCGAAGTAAAAATCGATTGAAACTCCGGACCGCCTTGCACCTTCGCCCAGCTCTCGACCGTGAAGCCGCGCTCACTTTTGCTGACATCTGGCCCCAGCACATCGACGCCCATGCGTTTGCATTCGGCGATAGCATTGGCGACCTTTTTGGCGTCGGATGCCTCGGTCGTCATCGTAGCCGCCATAAACTCTGCGGTATAGTTGGCTTTGAGATAAGCTGTGTAAAAGGCCACCACGGCGTAACTGGCAGCGTGTGCCTTGTTGAAGCCGTAGCCACCGAACGGTAGTACCAGTGTGAAGAGTTGCTCGGCGTCCTCCTGCTTCATGCCACTTTCCACGCAACCTTTGATGAAGTCTTCCCGATAGCTTTGTACCTCGTCCATCATCTTCTTACTCAGAGCTTTACGGAACTTATTGACCTTGCCCCAGGAGAAACCGGCCATGTTCACGCCAATGAACAACACTTGATCTTGATACACGATGACGCCATAAGACTCTTCCAGCCATTCAGCCAGGCGTGGATCGAGATAAGCGATCTTCTTTTTTTTATTTTTGGCGTCGATGAAGTCGGGAATGCTATCCATTGGGCCAGGACGGTAGAGCGCAATCATTGCCATCACGTCCTCCACGCGCTCCGGCTTGAGTTGTTTGATGTATTCGCGCATCTTCGGCCCCTCAAGCTGGAAGACGCCCGTTGTTTCGCCACTGGTCAGCAGGTCGAAGGCTTTCTTGCGGCGCTCATTCTGTGCGTCATTCCCCTCGACCGGGTCGAGAGGAATCTTCTCCAGCACGAGGTCTTCGCCACGCGATTGTTTGATAAACTTGACCGCGTTATCCAGAATGGTCAGGTTGGAGAGACCCAGAAAGTCGAATTTGATCAGGCCCAACTCCTCAAGATGCATCTGTTCGTATTGTGTGATACGTCCCTTGCTGGGGTCTTTGGGGTCGCGCAACTGGAGTGGCACAAAGTGTTCCAGTGATTCGTTGGCAACAATCACGCCGGCGGCATGCACACCGGTAGTACGCACCGAGCCTTCCAGTTTGAGCGCCTGATCGAGAATTTCTTTAGCCTGTGGACTCTCTTTGTACAGGTCGCCCAGTTCTTTCACGCCATCCAGCGAACCTTGTAGGGTGACTTTCGGGCCGGTGGGAATCAGGCGCGTGATGCGGTCGCCAATCTCTTGCAGGCCCATCACACGCGCCACGTCCTTGACAGCAGCTTTGGCGGCCATCGTGTTGAACGTGACCATCTGTGCGACGCAATCCTCGCCATATTTGTGTGCCACGTATTCGATGACTTCTTCACGCCGGTCATCAGGGAAGTCCATGTCAATATCAGGCATGTCGGCGCGTTCGGTATTGAAGAAGCGTTCAAACGGTAACTGATAGCGGATCGGATCTACATTGGTGATGCCCAGCGTATAGGCAAGCAGGCTACCGGCGGCGGAGCCACGAGCAGAACAACGAATGCCACGCGAACGCGCATAGTTCACGAAGTCCCATTCAATCAAAAAATAAGGAATGAAGCCTTTATCGGCGATCATGTCGATTTCGTAGTCAAGCTGCCGTCTAATATGGTCGTTCATGGCACCGAAACGTTCTTCCGCACCCTGACAGCACAGCGCATCCAGGTACGCTTTTGGGCTGCTATAGCCCGCTGGAATGTCATAATTGGGCAGTTGCGCTTTATAGGCCAGTGGGTCAACGCTACACTGCTCGGCGATACGCACGCTATTGGTAATTGCGTCGGGCAGTTCGGGAAAGAGGCGTGCCATATCTTCTGGACTTTTGAGATAATATTCGTGGCTATCGAAGCGCATACGTTTGGGCGTGTCCAACTGTTTGCCCGTTTGCACACACAATAACACGTCATGCGAGGTATGGTCATCGCCCTCGATATAGTGCAGATCATTGGTGGCAACCATCGGAATCGTCAGGTCTTTGTGCATCTGGTAAAGCAACTGGTTTAACTGGCTCTGTGGCGATGGCTTGCCATCATCAAAGATACCATGATGTTCCTGAATCTCTAAATAGAAGTTCTCTTTGCCAAAGACCTCACGGTACCAGTTTGCCATTTTATAGGCTTCGTCGCGCTGCTCTTTCAGCAACATTTTGGGAATCTCGCCGGAGAGGCAGGTTGAGGTGACGATCAGCCCCTCGGCATGCTCGGCCAGCGCCTTCTTGTCGATACGTGGGCGCAGATGCCAGCCCTTTGTGTTGGCAATGGTAGTCAGCTTCAGCAGGTTATAATAGCCAGTGTTGTTTTTTGCCAGCAACAGCAGGTGGTGATAGTCATCGTTGAAGCGTTTTGAGTGATCGGCCATATCCGCGGTTAAATAAGCCTCAATGCCGATGACCGGATTGATACCTTCTGCCTTGCAGGCCTTGTAAAACTCGATGGCACCATACATCGCGCCGTGATCGGTAATCGCCAGATGCTGCATGCCCTGAGCTTTGGCCTGTTTGACCAGCTTCTTGATGCGGCTAAAGCCATCCAGTAGCGAATACTCCGTGTGGACATGGAGATGCGCGAAATCAGCACTCATACAAATTCCTTCTTCCGTGTGCGTTGTGAGAAATATATGTGTCTGCTTTAAGAATAATAGAAAATGCGTTCAAAATCAATGGAAATTTGGGTTTTGTTGTTCCTCACCTATAAAACGTTTAGAGGTGGGGTGAATAGTTCAGAGTAGAGCGGGAAGGGTACCTTTTGGGATTGACATGCCCTATACGTTATAGTAGACAGGGGAAAGGTGCCTCAACCCATGCCTCTAGACATCCGTACTAACAGTGGAGATAAGACTGCTAAAACACGTTATTGTATTGAGGAGAAAAGACAATGCAAGCCAGAAGTTTCATAGACGAATTACGAGCATCGGCGCGGCATTTTTACGCCACCTCGCTGCGTGGCGAGGTCAGTGATGCCAATGTGCGCGGCTATTTACGCGCGGCTACGCAGATCGAAGAGGTTTGGCAGCAGATTGATGAGCGTGTGAAGGCGCTCATTGGGCAGGGAACCGCGCCCTGGGACGCCTATGGGCAATTGCGTTATCCGCTGGCCTTTATTCGCGCCGCTCGTACCTATCAGGTTTTTGTGCGTGAGTTGTTGGCAGCCGATGCAGCAGATGACCCACAGACAGCAGGCTATCTACCGCCTGTAACCTACGATCAGGCCAACGCGCTCTGTCATCAGATTCAGCCCAACCTGGAACATGCGGTGCAATCGCTGAACAATCCACAGTATACGCCTGATGTGGCGCTACCTCTGGTATTGGGGCCGCGCATCGAGTCCGAAGGCCATCCCTGTCCGGTAGCACATCTGCAAGGCATGATCTCGGCGGCTCATGAGGTACGCGAGTGGGCTGCTGGTTTGCTAGCTGAGTACGATAATGCTCTCAGTGTCTCGCAG
>JAJZEJ010000651.1 GCA_021828635.1 Chloroflexota bacterium | reverse complement strand
TTTTCCTACACCCAATAACCAAATAACCACTAGTAATTTGACTTTTACACACATATATGTTACCTTGAAATAGGATAACTTAATAAAGAAGAGTAAAAATACAACCAAAGCTGACGACGATTTTTCTCACTACGGGAGTCTTTTCCGTCCCCTTCTCCATTTTATTGCTTTTAACATGCCATCCCAAACATGAGCATGTCATACTTGTAGAGGATAACTCATGAAAATTGCACATATTGCTCCTCCCTGGATTGCTATTCCGCCAAAGAACTATGGCGGAACAGAAATTGTATTGTATAACCTCATCGAGGAGCAAGTAGCGCAAGGACATGATGTCACATTGTTTGCGCCCGGCGATGCCAAAACGTCTGCACGGCTCATTTCATTTTTCCCTCACTCACTGATCGATGCTGGTGTTCCCTGGCAAGCGCACCTCAAAGCCTATTATCATCATTACAAGGCGATAGAATATATCAAAGCTCACGATTTTGACATCGTGCATACCCATCTCTCTTCCAGTTCAGAGATGTATCTCTTCCCACTCACTGCCCACCTGACAACGCCTCATGTGATGACGTTGCATAGTCACTTCCCTTTTGATCATGTACAGTCCTGGACGGGGGATGCCGACGATTTCTATATGGAGTGGGCTACATCAGTGCCGGTCGTCGTCATTAGTGAACATGCTCGCGCTGACAAATTGTTCCCTCTCAATGTGGTAGGCATGGTACATCATGGTCTGCCAATGGCACAATTCCAGCCAACGGTAGCGCAGTCGGCGGATTTCTTTGTGTGGTTAGGGCGTTTTGTGCCTGAGAAAGGCCCACACCTAGCCATTGAAGCAGCGAAGAAGGCAGGTGTGCCACTTGTGCTGGCTGGAACTATTGATCAGCATGTGCAGGAATCAGTCAACTACTTTGAACGGGCAATCCGGCAGCATATCGACAACCAGCAGATTAAGTATATTGGCCCGGTGAATATGGAGCAGAAAATTGATCTACTGAGTCACGCTCGTGGTCTCCTTAATCCAATCCAGTGGGAGGAGCCATTTGGCATGGTGATGATCGAGGCAATGGCGCTAGGATGTCCCGTTATTGCCTTTGACCGTGGGGCAGCATCAGAAATTGTGGCCCATCAAAGCAGTGGTTTCCTGGTTCAGAATGTAGAGGAGATGGCTCATTCCATCGCACGTATTGATGAACTTGATCGGCGAACGGTACGCGCCCATGTCGAACGCCATTTCACTGTTCAAACCATGACTGAGCAGTATACCAGGGTATACAAGAGGGTTATTGCCTCTTCGAGAGAAAACATCGTCTCTGACCGTTACATCCATGACAATACACAGACATTGTTTCCTCTTGCATCCGTGATACTGAACTCCCACGCTCCCCACGCTCCTGCACTGCTGAAGAAGGAAGGGTCTGTTCTGGTATAGTAGCAAGTGAGCAGAACCGTGCAGCGTACCTATAAGGAGCAACCATATTGCTCCTTATAGGTACGTCTCACACCAACCACCAAAATCATCTTCAAGGATTGTCCATCCTGACTTTACTGCCACGAGTCATCAGCGAGCGGGAGCATGAACCAGAACGTTGATCCCTCACCTAGACGGCTTTCGACTCCCACTTGCCCTCCGTGTTGTTGGATAATAGCCCTGGTAATGTAGAGTCCCAACCTCAGCCCACCGCTTGAGATTCCTGGCTGGCGCTGATCTAGCCGGAACTGCTCCCATATTCTGCTCTGCTCGGAATCGGCTATCCCCGGTCCCTTGTCCTGTACAGATACGCGCACCTGGGCATCATTGACATGCAGAGAAATCTTGACCGGTTGATCGGCACGAGAAAACTTGAGTGCATTCGTAAGATAGTTGGTGAGTGCTTGTTTGATACGCTCCGCATCAGCAATAATCGCAATGAGATCATCTCCTGGTAATGCCAACTCAAGAACTCTTTGGGGGGCGAGTTCTTGTTGATTTGTGACGGTTTCCTGCACTATTTCGACCAGATTGCACCAAACCATTGAAAGTTCAAATATATTTGCCTCAATCCGCGAGGCATCTAGCAGATTTCCTACCAGGCGTATTTCTCCACTAATCTGTTGTTCTACCCGCGCCAATATATCTTGAAGTTTTGTCAGTAGATCGATAATATCGTCCGACAACGGTGTTTCAAGCGTGCGCTGGAGCAGGCGGCGAGCCTGTTGGAGTCCACCTCGCGTCGTGGTCAGCGGAGTGCGCAATTCCTGGCCTACTACATTCAAAAATTCCTCTTCAACTGTATTTGAGAATGAAGAGCGTTCTGAAGAGGCAGGAGAAAGTTCTTCGGGATGCCGTTGACGCTGATAAAGAAATGCTTGAAAGTCCACTTCTTCAATACGATAACCGGCGCGACCAAAGGGAGTTCCTTTCAGCTCACCGCTACGTAGCCAGCGACGAACAGTATCAAGACTAACGCCAAGACGTGTCGCAACATCTGTTGTCGTAAGATAGGATGGCATAACAAGTCTCACCCTTTCACCTTGACATGTTATCATAAGACATGATAAGTGGTTATAAGATATAGGACAGGAAAGAATCCCGCATTCTCCTGCCTGAAGGATCTCTCCATACATGAAGAAGGGAACATGCTGAGCGATGTCTCGAAAGAAGACGGCTATTACAAGGTTGAACCAACCTCATTTCCGTGTCCCTCGCCGACCACCAGAAATAGATGCCTCGGTGGATCAATTCCTTTCTATTGTGTGCGACACAAGCCGCCGCCATATTCTGGAACTGCTGGCGGAACCGAATGAAAAAGACCCATCTGTTCCCAATGAGCAACGGTCAGGAGAAATCGCCAAAGCATTAGGATTAAGCAACGCCGCTACCTCAGAGCATCTACACCACCTTGCCGATTTCCATCTCGTGATAACCCGCAAACAGGGAACCGCTGTCTACTATCGCTTATCAAACCACTTACTTATTCGGGCTTTTTTCGACTTCTTACAGGCACTAGATCATCACTACCAGCAATAACCGTCTGAAATACCCTGCATGCTTTTAGTAGATGCTCCTTTCGTCCTCTTCCATTGTCCTCATACAGATCGCTTCCAAATTCGGTGAGAGACGAAATAGGGATGTACATATATGATACGGGCGACAGATCAATACAGTTTTTCAGCTATCTCAGTTATTCGGTTGCCACCGAAACACCGTTCTATAACGAGAGACGAATGGGAGTGGCACTCGGTATCTCGCTAGAGGAAAAAAGCCTAGTAAGAACAGGTAAGAGAGGAGAGTCTTAGGGCATGGTAGCACTACCTCTAAATATGCTAAAATAGCATACGCCCCAACTAAACGAGAGGAGTCAGAAAAAATATGCAGCGTACTGAAACCGAACAGATTCTTTTTACCAGAGGCGTCCCTGCCATCGAGGCGTTACCTAACGAGTTAATCAGCGAATGCTTAGAAGCAGCATTAGCGGGACCAGACAAGAAAACTATTTTGCAATATGGTCATAATGGCGGCTATCTGCCCTTACGCAAGAT
>JAJZEJ010000727.1 GCA_021828635.1 Chloroflexota bacterium | reverse complement strand
TCTCTTGTTGGAACAGTAACATGGCGATTTCTCGCTGCAATTCACCGGCAGACATGTTTGCAGCATGCAGCAGGTCATCAGGAATCACCAGGCTCATTTGTTTATCGCTCCTTTATACAGTTAATTGTATACGGCTACTCTCGGTTGCGGGATGTGTCGTCCCAAGCTTTTGGCAATATCAAGCCATCCTTTTGCTGGTCGCTCTACAAACCCGCTCTAGCTAGTTGCGCTTTCAATTGCCTAATCTTAGGTGGCATTGTCCCTCTCCATCTATTTTATCACGACCCTTTGGAAGATACGGTATTTGTTTTTGCCCGCCACTAGTTGAATTTATTCGAGGATTACTAAACTTATCATTAGTATGTGCCTCAGATTTGGCACTGTCAAGAGGGTATGGGTTTGCTTGACACATGCTATAATGTATGAACCAGCGAAAAGGAAGGAGCAACGCGAGTATGCCCGGCGAGGTTGTTCTTGAACATCAGGTTGGTAGAGCGTTTATGCCACTGGCTGATAAGAGTCAGGTGGCCTATATTGTCTTGCAGGCCAGTCCGACAGAACTCATGGCCCAGGTGCGGATGCCGTTGCACTTCGCGCTTGTGCTAGACCATTCCGGCTCGATGCGTGGTAAGAAGCTTGCTAGCGTCAAAGAGGCGGTCAAAATGCTGATCGATCACCTTTCGCCGGACGACTACATTTCACTCGTCATGTTCAGTGATAAAGCAGAGACGATCATTCCTTCCATGCCCGCCCGCGATCCACGTGGCATGAAAGCCGCTATCGAGCCTATTCGTGTGCGCGGTGGCACGAATATGGGGCGTGGTATGCAAGCAGGGTTGGACGAGTTAGCCCGCCAGAACGTTCCCCATGCGATCAAACGTATGATCTTGCTCACCGACGGCAGAACTATCGGCGGCAAGAAATGCCATCAGCTTGCCAGCGTGGCGCGTGAGGCAGGCGTGAGCATCTATCCGCTTGGCATCGGTGCCGACTGGGATGAGGATTTGCTGAACGACGTGGGACGGCTCAGTGGAGGCACGGAAGCTGGCTTTATCAGAACGCCCGATGACGCGATGAGCGTCTTTCAGCAACAAGTACAGAGTGCTATCAATGTAGCAGTACGTAACGCTATCCTGACCGTGCGGCTACCGATGGGCGTTGCACCTAAGCGAGCCACCAGAGTGTTACCAACCATTAGCGAGTATGATGCCTCCGTTCTCGCTGATCGGCAGATCGTGCTACCACTAGGCGACCTTGAGCGCCACAATCCTGCCGCAGTGTTGATCGAGTTGCTGGTCGAGCCGCGTCCGGCGGGCCTCTTCCGCATTGCGCAGGCCGAGCTATCCTACGACGTTCCTATTCTTGGTCCAACCGGTGGCAAAGTACGCGAGGACATCACGGTTACATTCAGTAGTCAGGCAGCGCACACCTCCGAGGTGAACGCGACCGTCATGAACCTTGTTGAGAAGGCCAATGCTCATCGTCTCGTGAGCCGCGTGCTGGACGAATACAAACGTACCGGCAAAGCGACCACGCGCCTGGCCCCCAACGTCACACACGTGCTGGATACAGAAACCCAGGCATCTCTTGAGCAACTGGCGCAGGGACAAGCCATCTCGCAAGAGCAAGTCAAAGTCATCAGCAACAAAACACGCAACCTGACGCAAAGATTAGATGGGTAAGTTTAACCAGGAACAAATGTAGCCTTAATGGGAATCATTGCATCTTCAGAGGAGACAGGACTAATTTTGATCTCGGCTTGCAACCCTAACGCACGGAGTATATCTAAGATAGTATCTAACGTAGGATTTGGATGAGTAGCATTGAACAAGCGTGTTACGGTAGTGCGTTGTACCCCCATGCGCTCGGCAAGCTCTTTCTCACTAATATTGAGAGCTTTGCGAGCTTGTTCCAGTACCTGAATCAATGCAATGTCTACGCTCATATCATAGAAAGCTTCAGCGAATTCTGGATCATTCAAATCCTCACGCAAACGCTGATGGAAGCGGCTCATACTTATTTCTCCTATTCAGGTACTTCAGAGCTTCTCACTTCTCAGGAATATACGGTATCAGCCCCCTGTCGAACGCCTCTTCTTGTACTTCACGTGGCATATAGCGGGCATCGACGATCAGTCCGTTGACTTGAATCATCCAGGCCATCGGGTTGCTCTCAATTTTGGAGGGGAGCGTCCAGTCCGGGTCCATCTGATGAATATTCAGCAGGTCGCGTATCTGCTTGGATTTGGACTGCACGGTACTCGAACCTAGCCCGAAGTACTCCCAAAGCTGGCGGGCCGTGATATGCGGCGTTCGGGAGGAATCATAAAGAAAATTGACCATGCCCAGGGCATGAATAATGGCAGCGGCCCAACCGTTAGCATTGCCGCGTGTTAGTGGTGAGAGACGTTTGCGACACAGTGTCGCCGTGAGTTCTCGACACAGTTGCGCGTATTCGTCGTTCAAGTATTCTTGACTGAATGTATTGGTCAATCCAGTAATTTCATCGAAGCGGGCCTGCATCTCTTTGGGAACCTGTAGCGATGTACTTCTTTTTGCCATCTCATTCTCCTGCTCTTCTTAATTGTACGAACTGATAGAACTAATCCTCTTCTTCTTCCACCTGCTCGACCACCGCCGGAATCGAGAGGCGGCGGTACAACTGGCGTACCTCAATCTCAATCTCCAGGCTTGTCAGATGAAAGTGTTGCCCTGCTCCGTATTGTTGGTAAAGCCAGCCGGTAGCGGTGCGGGAAAAGACCTCGACGCGCTGAATGTACTGGCTGACCAGCACAATCTCCTGGATACTCTCTTTTCTCTGGTAGAGCGCCAGCTTCTCGAAGCGATCCCTCATCTCGGTAGAGTGCGAAAGCACCTCAGCCACGAGAATCGGCGCTTGGATGATTGGGGATTCACCGTGATCGGCTCTGTCACAGGAAACCACCACATCGGGAATGACCACCCTGGTCGGTGTGATCTGCACCAGTTTATCCGCTACATACGGACGACGTAGCGTGTCATCACCGAGCGCCTGGTCAAGCTCGATACCGAAATTTAACGCAATAGCCGCGTGGTTTGACGAACCCCCGGCCATCAAACGCACCTCGCCATCGTGGTATTCATAGCGCCGGTCGGAATTGTTGACCAGCAATAGATATTGCTCAAGTGATAGATGTTGCCGTGCGGATTGCATCGCTATAGATCCGTTTCCTCGCTGCTTTGTTGCTAAAACACGCTATTTTTCTGCATTCATTATAGCATGTGCCATCTATCGGTTCGTGCTGTGTTACAATGATGGGCAATATCGTATCATTGTAGGAGTACCCCTCGCGGATACCCTGTGATTGTGCGCTGGAAAGCGAGAGGTTAGAAAAATGAGTGCTGGAAATACTGAAAGCATGTATCCAGAATTTTCTGAGGCGGAGTTTGTCCGTCGATATGAAGCCGTTCGAGAAGCGATGCGAGCAGCAGACCTTGAGGCACTCGTGTTGTATAGTACGGTAAGTTCCTATCACGAAGTCCTCTTTCT
>JAJZEJ010000240.1 GCA_021828635.1 Chloroflexota bacterium | reverse complement strand
TACGATGCGAGCAGCCACACGTTTGCCGCGAATATCGACCTGTACCGGTTGACCGACAACAGCGGAGGCGGCTTCGACATAACCCATACCGATATTTTTGCCAACCGTTGGACCGGGTGAGCCGCTGGTTAGAGCGCCAATGCATTTTTCACCATCGTAGAGGGCGTAGCCACCGCGTGCGATGCCACGCTCAACCATCTCGATGCCAATCAGCAGGCGGCGTGGCCCTTGTTCACGCACTTTGACCAGCGCGTCGTGACCGATGAAATCGCCCTTGTCCAGTTTGAGCGACCAGTCCAGGCGAGCCTCGATAGGGTTGGTCTGCTCATCGAGTTCGTGGCCGTAGAGACACATGGCGGCTTCTAGACGCAAGGTGTCGCGTGCGCCTAAGCCTGCTGGTTGTATACCCTGTTCTTTACCAGCCTCAAGCAGGGTTTTCCAGAGTTGGACGACATCGACGGGGGCGCAATAGAGTTCAAAACCATCCTCGCCGGTATAGCCGGTACGTGAAAGAATACAGTTGATGCCCGCGACCTGGCCCGCCTCACAGCGATAGTAGCGGATACTGCTCAGTTTCGTCTCGGTCAGTGGTTGCAGGATGGTCAGCGCCGCCGGACCTTGTAATGCCAGGAGTGCGGTCGTGTCGGACTGATCGACGACGGTGACGTTAGGAAAGCGCCGCGACTGCTCTTTAACCCAGGCGAAGTCTTTGTCGATGTTGCCTGCGTTCACGACGATCATATAATGCTGTTCCGCCAGGCGATAGATCAGTAGATCATCGATGACGCCGCCATCTGGCCGACAGAGTTGGCTATAGAGCGCCTGATGGATCGCCAACTTCGAGATATCGTTCGGCACAAGATATTGTAAGAAGGCCAGCGCGTCGTTGCCCTCAATCTTAAACTCGCCCATGTGGCTGACATCGAAGAGTCCGGCCCGTGTGCGTACCGCCGTATGCTCCTCAATAATGCTCTTATATTGGACGGGCATCTCCCATCCGCTAAACTCGACCATGCGAGCGCCCAACGCCACATGCTGGTTATAGAGTGGAGTGCGTTTTAAGTGAACGACGGCACTGTCGGATGTTGACATCGTATTTTTCTCCCATACAACGCGCAAGCCTGCTCGCCGCGCATGAGTTTTTCGTCAGGGTATGCTGCGTTCACTATATCAGATTTTTTGGGGAGCGTCGAGGGAGGGAGATCAGAAAAAATTTCCCTGCTGATCTTTATAAGCATAGTACTTCTTTGCTATACAAGATTGTATGGATTTCTTAATATCTATGACACATGATGACACAAGTTTATGGTACACGATGATACAAAAAAAAACCGTGGGGGCAAAAGTCACGTTCGTGATGTGGTATACTAGAGGAGGTACTGGTGTAAAGAGGGAAGGAGAGACTCATTGAGAAAGAAGAAGCAGTATCAGGGTGTAAAGAAGAAAAGATTTTTGCCAGAAATTACGCATTGTAGATGTTGTCAAACGAAATTAAAACGATATGCGACACTTTCAGCACGAACGGTGATGACGCTAGAGGGAGCGATCCAGATCACGCATGTTGGCTATCGTTGTCCCAATTCTGCATGCCCAAAGAAAGGGAGCGTGTATCGAAGTGCTTTAGCAGATGCCCAAGCGTTACCTGGTTTCACCTTTGGTTTAGATATTGTGGTATTGGTTGGCTATTTGAAGCTGCATCATCATCAAACCGTCGATGAAGTGCATACACAGATCAATGATCGGCTCAAGCCTCATCACGTCAGCCTGTCACGTCGCAACGTGATGTATCTTTTTGAAGCGTACTGCGCCTTACTACAAGCAGCATCAAAGAATACTAGCGACCCTTTGTTTCAAAGCTGGCGCGAGCAAGTGCAGCAAGAAGGCGGAATGATTATCTCCATTGATGGAATCCAACCAGAGAAAGGGAATGAAACGATTTATCTGGTACGAGAGGTAGTAACAGGTCGTGTGCTTCATGCGCAAAATGTCACGAATAGTGATACTGAAACGATCAAAGAGGTGCTTGCTCCTGTCATAACATTAAAGATTCCTGTGATTGGAGTTATCAGTGATGCTCAACAATCCTTACGAGAAGCTATTGCATCACTTTGGCCTGATACTCCTCATCAAACCTGCCAATTTCATTATCTGCAAGAAGCAGCACGTCCCCTTTTTGAAGAGGATCGAGCGATGCGAGCCCAACTCCGCAAAGCGATCACTGCCAAGTTGCGCCCTCTCTGCCCTCAAATCGAGTGTCGTTTAGCGGCATTGACAGCAGAAATAGGAGAAGAGACGCAACAAGAACAAGAACAATTGAGCGTGCTGGCTGAGTATGTGCGAGCAGCACAAGCCAGTTGCCATCTGGATGGCAAGCTGCCATTTGACTTTCCTGGATTGAAAGGATATCAAGCGTTAGAGGCGCTGGATCAGAGTTTGGCACAGCTAAAAAAAAGCGGAAGAGAAAGGGGTACTACTTTCTAAACAGGTACAGCACAAGGTACAACGTCTTCAAGAAAGCTTAGCGTTACGGAATTGCTGGAAAGAGGAAGTAGCTCAGATACAGAGAATGCATGCATGGATTGTTGAAACTGAACATATTCTTGCAGGAACGTGGGCAAAAGATGGAGAGGTTTTGACCAATCAGGCGGTTGCTGAGCGATTTGATCGATGGATAGCGACGTTACAGGCACGTCTTTCGGAGGGAGCGTTGCTTGCAGAGAGCGAGCAAGCATGTCTCACGCATTTTCTCAAAGTGAGTCGAAGTTTAAGACCCCGACTGCTGTGTTGCTATGATACGCCAGGGCTTCCGCGCACCAACAACGATATGGAACGCTACATCCGAGGGATCAAAACGCGCTATCGCCGCGTCAGTGGAAGAAAGAATTGGAATGCGTATTTATTACGTTATGGGCAAAGTATTGCGTATTTCGATTCATTGGAGCAAACGGGGGTGAATGAAGAAGCGTTTCTTACCTGTTGCAGCCGCATTGATCATGCAACGTGGCGTGCAACGCGAATGCATCATCGCTCCATACAACAGGAACGGTTGAATGTTTTTCGCTTTCTTCACCAGCAGGAGAGCTATCTTCATACCTTAGAAGCCCGTTGGGCGCAAACTTTTAGTAGAACGTGACTTTTGCCCCCACGGAAAAAAAAAATAGTTTAGTATAACATGACCTGTTGTTTATATTAAAATTTTGCAAAAAACTTTATGTAACCACTTGATAATCGGGATAGTTGTATGTATAACTATTTCTGTCAACCTCATCCGGTGAGGTTGGTTTGCCAGTGCCATCACCGTCTCGTCGTTCTGTCTTTTTTAGCAAGAAAGGAGCTTTTTTATCAAGAACGCTGGTGCATTTTTCCCTGACACTCTGTCATCTTTACGTATTGTCATCTGTATACCATGATCTGTGATAGTTTTTGACACTGTTGACAAAGCGAGGTTGTGTTCATGTTTGTTGACCCGCGACCTTTTCCTGGGGATGCTTCGCCACCTCCACACGCGCTACAAACGGCGCGTGGACGTTTCACGATGA
>JAJZEJ010000426.1 GCA_021828635.1 Chloroflexota bacterium | reverse complement strand
GAAGGTCAAGTTCCTCACCTGTGCGGATGGTTATCGTGTCTTCTTCGGCTAGCATAACACGCTCCTACTTTTGTGACGAATACGAGAATGGGTAATGGGAAGATGATTTTGCTGTTCATGTGTTGCCAGGACAAACATGTATGGCGATTCCTATCCTATGTAGACAGTATGGTTACGAATAGCCGAGAATGTCAAGCTTTGTTGAAAGGGAGCGGCGATTTGAATTGGCGTTTCGGCGTTGGTGATGAGGATAGTGTATGCTGAGATTGCTTCGTCTTTGTGAAGGCGTTCAGGTGTGCGCTGGCTTGGCTGGCTTGCTGACTAGCGGCTGTTAGAGCCGTAGCGAAGTCAAGCATGGATGGATAGCGATGATCGGGGTCTTTGGCTAGTGCTTTTAGCACTACGCGCTCAACCTCGACAGGAATGCTATGATCTTTTTCGTGCAATGATGGCACCGTCTCAAAAAAGTGCTGCTGCACCACCTCTTCAAAGTCGCCGTTAAAGGGCCACGTGCCACAAAGCCACTCATAGACCACCACGCCTAGCGCATACTGATCGCTACTACGGCGTGGCATACCGACTAACTGTTCAGGAGCGGCATAGAGCGCGGTACCTTCAAAATCATAGAAGGCGGACTGATCGGGAGCCATGCTCTGCGAGACAACGGCAATGCCGAAGTCGTTGAGCAAGATGCGCTCGTTCGTGCCGAGCAGCATATTATGTGGCTTGATGTCGCGGTGAATGAGATTGTGTTGATGTACATAATGCAGCGCCTCGGCGAGTTGCTGCACATACAGAACGACGAACGCTAATGGCACTTGTGAGCCTTTGGGATGGCGTTGGCGTAGTGTGCCGTAGGGCGCATATTCCATTGCCATGTACGTGGTATGCTTCTCAACGCCGAAATCATAGACCTGTACGATATGACGATGCTGCAAATGTGCCATCACCTCAGCTCTGGCGAGAAATCTTTGCACATCGCTCTCTACCCAATAACCCTGCTGTATCTTTACGGCTGCTTGCGTGTGTAGCTCTTGATGCTCGCCCAGATAGACCTGCGTGGTCATGCCCTGCCCAAGCAGACGTAACAGGCGATATGGACCGATAGACGATATAGGGTTTGTGTGGTCGGAGATATCCTGCACTAGTGTGCCTCTCTGCAAATAGATCAGTTCGTGTATTCCCATTCTAGTTGACAGAAAATACTTCTGTCAAGCATGCGGATGGTGAAGAAAGCCGGGATGGTTGCTAGAGGAGAAAAAATGTGTGGGTGGGCGTGACCTGTATCAGCGCGTGAAACTGTATATATCTTAGATTCTCGCACGACGCAGGCCACGCCAAAGCACCAGAATGCGGAATTGCTATAAGGCAGTGCCAAACTGCCCCATATCATCGTGTTGGGTACCCACGTTAAGCAAAGATATACGATAATTGCCAAATCATCAACTTTTTTGGGGCCAAAAAAGCCAATTTTAGAAATCTTAATAAAATCTTTATACGCTACCCATTTTTGCTCATCATGCTGACCACTGCATTCGGGTTGGCAAAAGCGCAGTAGAGGCAAGAGTTGAGTGGGCGGTGACGGTGGGCATAATTGCCAGGCTGGCAGCAATGATTTCCTGGCGTGCCTGTGTGCGCGGAATCGCTGGTTGCCCATCACCTGGTTGTATGCCATAATCGCCAAAGTAACCGTGAATACCGCCTTGAATGGCGATGTACTGCGTCGTTGGCGGCAAAAGTGGACGCGCGGCTGCAACTTTAGCCGGTGTTGCCAGACCGTCGTTTGTACCATAGATCGAGATAACGGTTAGTCCAGTGCGCTGTGACATGTTGCTGGCTGGATACGATGCGTAGAGGAGTAGTCCCTTAATGACTGGCTGG
Organism: Chloroflexota bacterium; assembly: GCA_021828635.1. The sequence continues at coordinate 1,662 of JAJZEJ010000426.1, read as the reverse complement.
CTGGCTGCGAATTGGCTAGCAAAGACACCGCCTAGCGAGTGACCACCAATCACCCAGGTGTGAATGTGTGGATAGGCCGCGATGACATCAGCAGCACGATTCACGCCAAAGATTGCTAGATTGAGCGGCATTTTGACGATAAATGCTCCATATCCTTTGTCGGCAAAGGCACGCATATAGAGAGCGTAAGCAACAGGATCAACTTTTGCGCCAGGGTAGAAAATAATGGCGGCTACCGGCGATGTAGCGGCGGGTAGGAAGCTAATCCATTCACTCTGGTTACTGACGGTCACGTGCTGATTGCTCTGCATTGCACGCTGCGCTACCTGTGTCGCCTGCATAGGCTGGAGCCAATAGATAGCGTAGCCGATACCGATGAGCAGAAAGATAGCAACGCTGATCAGTACGATGCGCCGGACAGAAGGTCGTTTTTTCATATGTTGTGAAAACTCTATCTCTTTACGCCAACATGGGAGCAGAAATTGCTCCCATGTTGGTGAAGCAGGTAATTTAGTGTGCCAGCAAGTCGTTGAGCCGGTTGACAAACTGTGTTGGATTCTCTAACTGTTCGCCCAGGCTCAGGATGGACTGGTCATAGAGAACATAGGCCCAATCGATGAAACGCTGTTCATCTGTCTGCTGCTTGAGCTTGAGAATCAGTGGGTGCGTCGGATTGATCTCCAGGATGCGCTTAACTGCTGGTGCTGCCTGCCCCATCGCCTTCAGCATGCGTTGAAGATTTGGGTCAAGATCATTCTCATCGACTACCAGGCAGGCGGGCGAGTTCGTCAGGCGCGTTGTGACGCGGACATCCTTAACCTGCTCACCTAGCGTCTTCTTGAGCCGCTCGATAAGATCATGCGCCCCTTCCGCATTCTTTTCCTGTTCAGCCTTTTCCGCCTGATCCTCCATCTTGCTAAGATCAACTTCACCTCTAGCAACCGATTGAAGTTCCTTCTCTTTATACTCGGTCAGGTGAACACCGATAAAGTATTCGTCCAGAGGGTCTGAGAGCAACAGAACTTCGATACCCTTCTTTTTGAAAATTTCTAGCAGAGGGCTATCTTTGGCGGCGGGATAGCTATCGGCAGTGATGAAGTAAATCTTCTCCTGACCCTCCTTCATACGCTCGATATACTCATCCAGTGAAACGGTTTGCTTCTCGCTCTCGTTTGTGGTCGAGGCGAAACGCAGCAGTTTAGCGATAGACTCACGGTTAGCTTGATCTTCGGCCAGCCCCTCTTTCAAGACGCGCCCGAATGTCTCCCAGAAGGTTTGATACTTCTCCGGCTCTTTATGTGCTAGATCGGATAGCATGCCCAATACCTACTTGGTGGCGTTGGATTTCATTGTCTCAATCAGCCTGTTGTGCTGCAAGATTTCGCGTGAGACGTTGAGCGGCAGGTCGTTGGAGTCGATGACACCGCGAATGAAGCGCAGATAAGCTGGCATCAGCTGTTCAGCATCGTCCATAATGAAGACGCGCTTGACATAGAGCTTGACGCCATAGCGGCGGTCGCGGTTCCACATATCGAAGGGCGCACGAGCAGGTATATAGAGTAGCAGCGTGTACTCGTAGGCACCTTCCATGCGGCTATGCGTATAGGTCAGCGGGTCTTCAAAATCGTGGGAGATGTGCTTATAGAACTCGTTATATTCTTC
>JAJZEJ010000247.1 GCA_021828635.1 Chloroflexota bacterium | reverse complement strand
AAAGCCACGATAGATGCAGTGGGGGCGATCTTTGAATGAACCTGCGTTAATAGCCACCGGTCCACCAGCTACGGTGCGAATGCCCAGGGCTGAGCAGCCTTTGACGAGAATGTCGCCAACACCACCGAGAGGGGGCGGGCCGTAGACATAACCATGCGGGTCGCCCCAGGGATAGTAGAGGGGGCCAGAAACAGGAATCTCTTTTTCCAACAGTTCGTAGTATGGTTTAAGATCGTCGTAACGAATGGGCCAATCAGCTCCCATGCCGTCGGATGATAGGACATGAAAATCTGATGGGTGGAAGCGTGGCGTGAAGGCCGCCCAGTGAACGGAACCACCGCCTACGCCTTTGCCACTATTGTTCTCGCCCATTGTAATCGGGTCTTCACCGCCAGTAATGCGAAGATCATTCCAGTACAGGTTATGTGAGCCTGCTTCGTCGCTCACCCAATCACGCTCAGTATCCCAAAAAGGTCCGGCCTCGATACCAACAACTTTGAAGCCCGCATGAGCCAGACGTTGAAGTAGCACGCCGCCAGCAGAACCCACGCCAACAATGCAAAAATCCACCTCTTCATTAGGATTGAAGCGTCGCATTGGAAAATCTATCGTCTGCATAGGGCCAAGCTGATGCTCCGGTTTCGCGCCATCAAATGGTCCCAGCAATGGTGTATTCATTTCTTGCTCTCCATCATTTTATACACATAGCTTCTCTCTATATATTGCTTCACTTGTTACCAGCACATAGTTTGTTAATGCGTGCCAGATTGTCCCGATGGATGATCTCCATATCCGGCGGGACTGACATTTTCTTCGCTTCCCATTGGAGTATCTTTTCCTGAAAGCGAATCAGCAGGTGGTTCCCAATCGTAGCGTTTTTCGTCGGATTCCCAGGGTTCAGGGCGTCCATGTTCAAGACGCATGTAGCCCCGTGGGTAAGCTGGGCCACCAAAGCCAACCTCATCCCAGGCGTAAGGATGAGCATAGTATGCCTGTACAACATCTTGCATCAGCAAAGGCCAGAAATGCTTAACTGACATCTTTTGCCAGATTTTCTGTGCTGCCGGAGGATCGAAGTCATGGAGCGTCTGTAACACCGCATCTTGGGCGTGTGGGCTAAGCTCAATGAAAGATGTGCTAAACATATATTGCGCAATCTGCTCGATGGCTTGCAGTCCCAGGCGATGCGCCTCTTGATCGGGCGGCATATCTTCATAACGATAGCCACTGATACGTCCCGCATAGAGACGCTCATCGATAAAGTTCACCACGGGAATTTTGTGGTCTTCGTCTCGATCATCCTGTGGTAGCAAGCGATCACAGACTGCTTGCATAAGTTTTGCCTCTTCAGGTGAAAAAAAGCGAATCGGTGGTGGATTATTGACCCTGTTCAACACCACGTTGCGCGTGGCCTCATCCCAGTAATCTTGCTGGCCCAGCACATGATAGTCAGGGTAGTAGCCAGGTTGAGGCATTGGCGCGATTGGGCGGCCCGTTTTAGGGTCGATGGGCAAACGGCTACTATCGCCGGATGGAGTTTTTAGGATTTTTTGATGTATAATAGGCATTTCATGCTTCTCTCGCGTATTCTTGCGTATCTTCATGGTTCATCGCTCCCTTCGCAGGAAAAATGCTAGCAGACCCAGGAAACCAGAGGCCGCGAAGAGCAGTGGTGCGAAGATCGGTGGGCCATATACAAGGTTGTACCAGGGTTTCTTGAGGCCACCGGGACGACGCATGCTGCCACGCACATGAAAGAGGAAACCAATACCGCCATCAATTAGCGCGAGCAACGAGGCTAGTGGTAAGAGTGTGCGGGCCACGGTGCGGCTCCAGATGGTGCCGATGCCCGCAAGCATCAGCATTGGCGTCAACACAACCGGTGTCCACTGCACCCCGTAGGTGAAGTTGTTTTTATAGTGTGAGTAGAGTGCCTCAACGCCACTGAAGAAGCCAGAGATGGCGGTAGCTAGCGCCAGCATTTTCTGAAAACGTCCCTCACGCACATCTTGCTTCAACACATGCTCTTCTTTTCTAATACTGATTGGCAGCCAGTGTGGTGTGTTCTGCTTAGCTTGCACTGTGTCTTTCTCAGGATCATCCTCACGCCGTAAGAACGAGGCGATCAGGCCCAGAAAGCCGCAGATGCCCAGCAGGAGCGGCGCAAAGACAGGTGGCCCCATTATCAGGTTAAAGATAGGAAGCCGCCAGCCGCCAGGTTTGCGTTGAATCCCGCGTATATGGAAGAAGAAGCCTACAATGCCATCGAGCAGCAATAGAAGCGACGTGATCGGTAGCAGGACACGGGCAGCCCAGCGATTGAAGACGGCCCAGATGCTAGCAACCAGGGTTGCCATGCTCAAAATGACCGGTGTATACATAATGCGTTGCCCATAGCTACCTCGATAGTGTTCATAGGTAACTTCAAGACCACCAAGCAGACAAGAAAAAGCCGTAATCAGCGATAGACTACGCTGAAAACGCCCTTCGCGGATATGTTGCTCGACAACCTCGGTATCATATAACAGACTTTGTGAGCGTAGAGGCTTGCCCTTTTTATGATTCAGTTTGGGTGCTGTAATCTTTACATCTGGAGTAATCTGTGCCAGTGTGGAAACTCTTTGGTTCCTCTCTGCTGGTCGTGTGAGAGCCATAGGTGCTATTTCCCCTCTTTCTATTACATTTTCATCTTAAAAGTATTTGCAAACCTTGTGGGCTGACTCAGATCGTAGATCCTTCCTGATACTCCTACATGGTCAGGCGTTTCCACAAACGCACACCCAATGTGCTAACTAACCCGATAGCGCCCAATGTGACTAATACCTCTATGCCACGAACAACAGACGTTGATTCTCGCAACTGCGCTGACATCAGCGAGGCCACTTGTTCTTCTGGCAACTTCTGCGCTTCTCCCGCTTCATCCCGTGGCAACTGCGCATCATGCAATGCGAGTTGTAGCACCTGGGCCAGATGAAGTCCTCGTCGGTCTGTCAATTGCTCGATATCACTGGCGTGATGACATTCTCAACATCTTTTGGCACGGTCACACCAGGCAGCACCTGTCGATAGTGTGAACCATCTGTAGCATAAAGGGCGCGACTACCGTTATCAATCGGCCTGCGGACGCGATCAATCGGTCCCTACACGGCGTATTTGTCGGCTTCGTTGCGCTTGAGTTCTAAGCCCATTCCTGGCCGAGAACGATCAGGCCGTAACGCGCCATTGATTGGGGTCAACACGCCATCGAAGAGCATGTGTTCGATGCGAACATGGTCATGAAAGTACTCAAGGTGGCGGAAATTAGTGACAGCGCAACAGGGATGTGCGTGTAGCGAGGGTCCACAATGCGCGGAAAGCTCCATTGAACGCGCCTCACAGAGCGTAGCTGTACGCATAAAGCCGGTAATTCCGCCGCAGCGGGTCGCATCAGCCTGGAGGACATCAACCGCGTTAGCTTCTAACATGCGGCGGAAGTACCAGAGATCGTAACCATACTCGCCTGCTGCAATGTCCATGCCTGTGGGAGCGCGGTCAATGGAGCTT
>JAJZEJ010000498.1 GCA_021828635.1 Chloroflexota bacterium | reverse complement strand
ACGTAATTGCGTGTGGCAACGCTACCATTCGCACGCCGATAGCCCAAAAATGTTGCTGTCTCTGCCATTATGCCCACCTCGCTGACTTGATATTATGCGTATGTACATGCTCACCTTGACGTACCGGTTGCGTAATGCGTCCGATAATCTCACTGTATTCGACACACATATGCCCTTCCGGCAAATCGCGCAAGGCAACTTTGTGTCCTAGCGGCACATCCGTCACCATCGTAACAGTCATGCGGCTATCGTCATCCATGTACACGCCTTCTACCTGCTCGCCTTGCGAGAGGTCACGCACAGCAACGCCCACATCATCGGGCTGAAAATGAATCAAAAAGCCATGAGTCATAAATCTGCTTCCGCCTTTCTTATCTAAAATACCAAGTAGGGCATCATTCATAACGCCCTTTTTGCCCGTCAATCCGCTCTTAGGGCGTCATGAATGACGCCCCTACAGACCGAGCGAAACGAACTTCCAATCGAGAAAATCGTCCATGCCTTGATGGCCGCCCTCGCGCCCGAAACCGCTATGTTTCATGCCACCAAAGGGTGCTTGCGGGACTGTTGGCACGGCATCGTTGACGCCGATGATGCCAAACTGCAAGCCTTCGTAAGCGCGAATTATCCGCGCATAATCACGCCCATAGATGTATGCAGCGAGACCATAGGGAGTGCTATTCGCTAGCGCAATCGCCTCATCATCGCTGTCGAACGCCCACATGGGCAAGAGCGGCCCAAAGGTCTCTTCTTGCGCAACCAACGCATCGAACGGTGTATCTACCACGAGCGTCGGCTGATAGAAGTTGCCAGCTTGCTGCGCCACGCGAGCGCCACCAGCTAACACGCGCCCGCCACGCTCAACGGCATCCGCGACGTGGCGTTCAACTTTGACAACCGCCAGCCCATCAATTAACGGGCCAATCTCGGTTTGCGCGTCGAGGCCATTACCAACGCGCAATTGCGCTACACGTTGTGCTAATTTCTCAGCAAACGCAGCATAAATGCTCCGTTGCACATACAGACGATTCGTACAGATGCAGGTCTGGCCCGCATTGCGAAACTTCGATGCAATGACGCCCTCTACAGCCTGATCGAGATTAGCATCATCGAAAACCAGAAATGGCGCATGACCACCCAATTCAAGCGAGATGCGCTTGAGGTCACGCGCCGCCCCCTGCATCAATCGCTGCCCAATCTCGGTTGAGCCGGTAAAGGAGATTTTGCGCACTTTCGGGCTGGCTAGCAACTCCTCGGCCACCATCGCCGACGGTCCAAGTAGCACATTGACAACGCCAGCAGGTACGCCAAGTTCGTCAAAGATGTGCGCGATTGCCAGAGCCGAAAAGGGCGTGGCACTGGCCGGTTTGACAATCACGGTACAACCTGCCGCCAGTGCGGGGCCGATTTTACGGGCGATCATCGACGCTGGAAAGTTCCAGGGCGTAATCGCTGCACAAACACCAACCGGTTGCCGAATAGCCAGCAGGCGCTTATTAGCAGTCGAAGCCGGAATGGTCTCGCCATAGACGCGCTTGGCCTCTTCGGCATTCCACTCAAAGTAATCGGCAGAAATATTGATTTCACCACGTGCCTCGGCCAGTGGTTTGCCCTGCTCCAGCGTCATCAGTCTTGCCAGTTCGTCTAGACGCTCACGCATCCGCGCCGCCACGCCTTTGAGCAGGTCGGCACGTGTTCGCGCTGGCAACGTTGACCATGCAGGGAAAGCGTCGTGAGCGGCATCAATGGCCTGTTGCACTACAGCACGGGTCGCCAACGGTACGGAACCAATCGTCTCTCCGTTGGCAGGATTGGTCACAGCCAGGCGCTCAAGGTTGCCCTCAAGCCACTGCCCACCAACATATAATTGTTCATCTTTCATGCTTTTGCCTCACTACCGTCAATGTCGGGTGCGATCAATCGGCCCCGACCAGAACAAAGTGGTCATACCTCATACCTCTTACCTCTTACCAATAAGAAAACTATAACCGGTAAATGCTAGCTCTGTCAACCCATCGGTGGAGGTTTTTTGATTACCTGCTCATTCCTCTTGACCTTCCCACAACTGGAAGGTTTATACTCTTTGAGAGAAGGAGGAATGAGCAGCCATGCAGCGTATTCATCACCAACAGACCGGTGTTCTTTCTGAATCGAACACGTTTCCAGCTGAGGGCGTGTTGATCGGGGAGCTGGCTCATCTGACGGGCTTCAACGCCAAAGCGATTCGCTATTACGAGAGTATCGGAGTGCTTCCTGACTCACCACGTAGCTCTAACGGGTACCGCCGCTATAGTCAGGCAGATGTTAATCGCCTGAACCTGCTGCGCCGCCTACGCTTATTGGGAATTTCTCTCGCCGAGGCTAAAGGTTTGCTCACGGAAACTATTGATGCTGCTTGCCGCGACGTACAACAGGATCTCTTGCAATTGGTGAATGCACGCTTGGTGACACTCGATCAGGAGATGGCGGAACTCCAGCGTTTGCGAGCGGAACTGGAGGGTTGCAAAGAGCAACTGTCCAATCACGCTGTGGGAAAAGACGAAGCCTTCATGCTGTGCTATGACCAACAATGCCCGGCCTGCTCTCCAGCTCCAGCGTCAGTACCCATTGCTTTGTCATCTATAGGACAACATTTATCGAGAGCAAGAAACGGTGAGAGGTCATAAAGACTTCTCTACGGCGAGATACACATTCCTGGAAGAAAACAGCCATATGGCGTAAAGGAGAAAACCAGTCGTCATGACTTATGTAATTACCTTTCCCTGCATTGGAGTCAAAGATGCATCTTGTGTCGATGTGTGTCCTGTGGACTGCATCCATCCTGCTCCAAACGAAGCGGGATTTGAAGAAGCAGAACAACTCTACATCAATCCCGATGAATGCATTGACTGTGGTGCATGTGAACCGGCCTGTCCCGTCACCGCTATCTTCGAGGAGAGTGCGGTACCATCAGAGTGGAAACGGTTTATCGCAATCAACGCAAATCACTACAAAGGAGATGTCAGCAAATGACACACCTATGTGCCTGCCAGGGACGAAAGCAAGAGCAGCGCGTTATGAGTGAAGCTATGCGCAACACTACAACACAACTTGTGCTGATAGAACGGAGAACCACCAAACCTTTTCGCTTTGGTCACGTTCCAGTGACTCAAGTAGTACATGTACAGAAAAAATCTTCATAGAACATTGGAGGAGAACACCATGATTGAACAGAATCCTATTGCCACGACACCAACCAGCATTGTTACACTGACAGCAGCAGCCAGCAGCAAAGTTCGTGAGCTGCTGGAGCAGGAGCAGGATGCCACACTTGGCTTGCGCATCTTTGTAGCAGGAGGCGGAGGTTCAGGACTTCAATACGGCATGACGCTGGACGAAGAGCAGGAGGGTGATACTATTATCACTCAGGAGACAGTGCGAATCTTTGTGGACGAGATGAGCCTGGGCTATCTCAACGGCAGTGAGGTCGATTATGTAGATAGTTTGATGGGAGCGGGCTTTACCGTGAACAATCCACAAGCTGTCTCCACCTGTGGTTGTGGGCAT
>JAJZEJ010000640.1 GCA_021828635.1 Chloroflexota bacterium | reverse complement strand
AGCGCCTGCACGAAGGCGAATGCCGCCGGATCGCCGGTGGCCTGTGGAATCTCTGCAACGGAGCTTTTCATCGGTACGCCCTCACCCGGGGTATCGGCGCATCCTCGCTGGAATTGAGATCAACCTGGGCTGTCAGCACGGTATTGTAGTTACTGATCTTCGCGCTACCCTTATACAATCCGTCTAGTTTGAAGATCTGAGTCGGCGCGGGGCTGGTAATCTGGTTGTAGACATGCACATCTAGCATGGCTCCTGTCCCCTGTGAGCGCACTGTCACCAATGCCTGAAGCGTAGGCAGACCCATGAGATAGCCACAGGTGACGCTCTCCACGGCGTTGATACCAGATTGTGTTGGCACAAGCGGATTCCAATAAGCGGGCTGAGCGATAGCAGGCGGGCAGGGTTGCGGTCCTAATTGGATGGTTGGTGTCGTTGTAGGAATAAGTTGCGCCAGCGCCGTTGCGGTTGCCGCTTTGGGTGTGGCTGAACCACTCTGTGTACTTTTATTGCTACTATTGCTACCATCACAGGCAGCGAGTGTGCAAAGCAGGAGCAAAGCAAAACAGAGAGCAAATCGATAGAGATACGATTGGCGTTGCCAGTGCGTGAAATGTGTCATCGCACCCTCCCAAAACTTTACTTTTATCATATCATGGAGAGCAAGAATGTAGACGCGCTGATAATGTCGCCTTGTTCCTCAACAGGCGCTTATGGTATAATCTGAGAAGGCAAATCAGGCTCTCTACCGCCAACATTTATATCGAATACTCAGGTGCTGGTCTGGTACTTTGAGCGACATAATCATTATAATAAAAGCAGACAGACCATCAAATTTGCTAAGCAATCTCCCCTGCTCCGTTGTCGCGGGCGTGGCTATGGGCGACGGCGGATGCTCAGGAAAGGACCATGAACCATGATCGATCCCGATAGTGAATTGGAAGCACGATATCAATCAGTCACCGTAACGCCTGACTGGTATCAGACCAATATTCCATGCCAGGTGGGTTGTCCGGCGCATACCGACGTATCTACCTATATCGGTCTCATCTCGCAAGCTCGCTTCGATGAAGCCTATCTTTTGAACCGTAAAGCCAATGTCGTCCCTGGTGTACTTGGTCGTACCTGCGCCCGCCCGTGCGAGCCGGTCTGCCGTCGCAACAAAATCGATGGTAAGCCGATTGCCATCTGCTGGCTCAAACGCGCCGCCGCCGACCACCGTGAATATCGTCATCATGCGCAATGTCCGCCAACAACCAAAGAGAAAAAGGTAGCGGTGATTGGTGCTGGCTCCGCCGGTCTGGCCTGCGCACGCGATCTGCGTGAAATGGGCTATCCAGTCACAATTTATGAGCAGTACCCGACCGGCGGTGGCGTGATGGTCAACGGCATCCCCGTCTGGCGTCTGCCCCGCGATGTCACACGCGAAGAGTGTGACGAGTACATGGCGGATATCGGCGTTGAAGTCCAGTACAATGTGCGTGTCGGGCGTGATGTGCAACTGACCGAGTTGCTCAAACAGTATGATGCCGTCTTCATCGCGGCTGGCTGCTACATTCCAAACCCCATGACCGGACCCGATAACAAAGTCATTCCAGGTGCGGACCTCAAGGGTGTCGAGGATGGCATTCGCCTGCTGGAGAAGACCAATTATGGCGAACCAGCCTTTATCGGCAAAAAGGTTGCCATCATCGGTGCGGGTTTTACCGCGATGGACTGTTGCCGCACCGCCATTCGTTTCGGTGCTGAAAAGGTCTATGTTATGTACCGCCGCTCGAAGGAAGAGCAACCTTCAGACGAATACGAGGTTGATGAGGCCGTACTAGAGCATGTCGAGTTTCAATATCTCATTACACAGACGCGCGTGCTAACCGACGATGGCATTCATGCGAGTGGCATCCGTTTCATTCGCAATAAGCTGGGCGATCCAGATGCCAGTGGTCGCCGTCGCCCGATTGCTATTCCTGGTACTGAATTTGATGTTGAGGTCGATACCGTTATTCCAGCTTTCGGCCAGTATAGCGATACCTCGTGGATTCAGGCCAAAGAGCTGAATCTTGAGGTTAACCGCTACGGTGTGCCGCTCATCGACTTCGAGAACTGGATGACGAGCTACCCCGGTCTCTTTGCCGGTGGCGACTACACACAGGGCGCACGCAACTTGATCTCAGCTATCGGCGATGGGCGCGACGTAGCTGCGGCCATCAACCGTTACCTGGGCGGTACTGATAAACCTGCCGAGGCTGCCGAAGAAGTTGAGCTACCAGACTACCGGCGCGGCATGGTCGATAACTACGAGTCCATTCCGCATCGCATGATACCGTCGCTACCGCTCAAGGAGCGTTATAGCAACACTCGCGAGACTGAGAGCGGCTACACACCTGAACAGGCCGTAGAACAGGCGCGGCGCTGTCTACAATGCCAGTTGAATATCATGATTGACCCCTCAATCTGTATTCTCTGCTCTGGCTGCGTCGATATCTGTCCCTATGATTGCATCAGCATGGAGGGTCTCTCACGTGTCGTGAAAGGCGATCCGATGCACTCCGGTACCCGCACCTGGGAAGGGGGCGCGGACATGATTATCGACGAGGAGAAGTGCATTCGCTGTGGCCTCTGCATCGTGCGCTGCCCAACGGACGCTATCTCGATGGTGCAGTTTGAGGTCTCCAGCCCGAACGACCGCTGGTCAGTCTCCAAAATTCCGGTGATCAATTCTCGGTAAATAAACGTCAATGTTGAAACGAAATCGTAGGGGCGTGATAAATCACACCCTGCTTGCCCGTCGATGCGCTTCCAGGGCGTGATATATCACGCCCCTACGATATTCCAGCCCAGGCTATCAAACCATGTGCCTGTAAGGTGATTTTGTAGCTCACGCCGAACATAAGGAACCATATTTTCGGGCAATTCGTTGAGTGGGAACCAGCGTAAATCATCGCACTTAGCAGGCTCGTTATTCATAATAGTACCAGTCCATGATGTTGCTACTAAAAAGAAATCAATGCGTTCATCAGCAGCCTTGCGGTGCATTACCCCAACTACTTCAAGGTTTTGTGGCACAATCTCAATGTTTGCCTCTTCTTGTGCCTCACGAATCATTGCCGTTTTGATTTCTTCATTACCATCCAAATGACCGGCGATAACGCTATATTGACCATCGGCATAACCTGTGTTATAGCGCCTGAGTAGCAAAATATGCTTTTCACGAAAAAGAAAGAGATGAACGGCTATGAGGCAACGAAAACGTTCCATGATTGAGTACTCCTCTCTTGTACTTGCCTATTACTATCAGTCAAATCCCTTTACCTCTACCTACTAATGGTATTATATTGTGAAAAAATCCTGAGAGGGTTGTTTAACGATGAGATATGACACTACTCAACTGAGCAAAACAATGTCACACGCTTTGCGTCATGCCCCACAACTTTACCATTTGCAGCTAGATGAGCAGGGTTGGGTGCCAGTAGAGGCGCTATTGGAAGCATTACGCCATCATCGTCGTCAGTGGACTAATCTACAAGAGGCCGATCTGCACGCTGTTATAGCG
>JAJZEJ010000546.1 GCA_021828635.1 Chloroflexota bacterium | reverse complement strand
CTACGCGCTATGTTCACAGGGAAAGAACCCCTGCTCACGCGCTACTCGGCGATGATCCTGGCACGTACCCAGACCTATAACATTACTGCGGCGCGGCGCGATCTCGGCTATTCTCCCCTGCTCTCAGTGGCCGAGGGCGTTGAACGGACGCTGGCGGCTTGGGGGAAAATGTGATGAATTTGTTGCAATGTTATCTGCTCGATACGGGCTATTGCCTGGCATGGGAGCATCATGTCATTCAGGGTGGGGCGCATAAGCGTATCGCCTGTCACGCGCTGGTGGCGTTGCTGCATCATCCCGTGCATGGCTGGTTGCTCTGGGATGCTGGCTACGCGCCGCGCTTGCTGACGACAACTCATCATTTGCCCTACGCACTCTATCGCCTGGCAACACCGTTGCACCTGGACCCATGCCTGGCAGTGGTAACACAGTTAGCACGCTGGCAACTGACGCCTGCCGATATCCGTGCTGTCTTGATCTCGCACTTCCACGCCGATCATATCGCGGGCCTGCGCGATTTTCCATCGGCGACCTTTATTACTACACGGGCTGCCTATGACGATATCGCACTGCGTCAAGGCATCAATGCTTTACGGCGTGGCTTTATTCCAGCGTTGTTGCCGCGGGATTTCTCACAACGCTCGCGCCTTTTGTCGCGCTTCACTGGAACGGCGCTACCAGGGCTAGGTGCGACCTGCGATCTGTTTGATGATGGCTCGTTGCTACTAGTTGAGTTGCCGGGACACGCACACGGGCAGATGGGCATGCTGGTTCAGACGCCGCGTGGCCCTCTACTCTTCGCGGCTGATGGCTGCTGGCTCTCACGCTCTATTTATGAGAATCGTCCGCCGAGTCGCATGACGCATTTTTTTATTGATGACGCCAAAGCCATGCGAGCTACGATTGCACATTTGCACAGTTTCGCGCAAGCGCGTCCTGACGTGCTGATTATTCCCAGCCATTGCCCCGACGTATTCGCACGAGAGGTAGCCGTACAATGATGAACAGGATACAACGTGCGCGGGAACTTACACTGACGGTACAGCATTTTGTTGGAGCGCGATGGCGCTGGCAACATTTGCGCGGGTCGATTCTTGAGCAATATCAAGAGCAACGCGCTCAGGCCATTGTCGCGTATGCCGCTCAGCACGCGCCGTTTTATCGCACGCATTGGGCTGGTTATGATCTGCGTGAATGGCGTACTCTGCCGACGGTAGATAAGCAGTTGATGATGCAAAACTTTGATGGTTTCAATAGTAGAGGCGTCAAGCTGGCTGATGCGATGCATGTCGCGCTCAGAGCGGAGCAGGAGCGCGATTTTCGGCCTATGGTGGGCAATCTGACGGTTGGTCTCTCCTCTGGCACATCGGGCCATCGCGGCCTCTTCCTGGTCAGTCCAGAGGAACGAGCAGGCTGGGCGGGAGTGATGCTGGCACGGGCATTACATGACTTGCGTCCGCGACGCCTGCGTGTGGCTTTCTTCCTGCGTTCAAATAGTAATTTGTATGAGCAGATTGGTGGTCTACTACTGCAATTTCGCTATTTTGATCTGATGTGGCCTCTTAACGCCACTATAGCGCAGTTGAATGCCTTGCAGCCCGATATCATCGTTGGACCACCATCTCTGCTCGGCATGTTAGCGGCGGCTCAGCAACGCGATGAGTTGCGTGTGCATCCAGAACGCTTGATCGCCGTGGCCGAAGTGTTGGAGCCACAGGACAGAGGTATGTTGGAAGAGGTTTTTGGTGTGTCGGTACAGCAAATTTATCAGTGTACTGAAGGGCTATTAGCGGTTAGTTGCGCTTATGGCTCATTGCATGTGCAGGAAGACCTGGTGGCGCTGCAATGCGAGCCATTGACTGATGATGATAAGCGGCGCGTCACGCCGATTGTGACCGACCTGTGGCGCATGGCGCAACCGATTATCCGCTATCGTCTTAATGACGTGTTGCGCCTCGCAGGGCATCCATGTCCCTGCGGCTCCGCCTTTCGCGTGATTGAGGCCATCGAGGGACGCTGCGATGATCTCTGCTACTTTAGCCAGTTTTCGGGTGAGCGACGCGCATTTTTCCCCGATACTATTCGCCGGATGATTCTGCTGGCGAGTCCGTCTATCGCCGATTATCAGGTGGTGCAGGAACGCGACGATCAGTTACATATCTATCTTACGGTGTCAGCGCGGGCAAATTTTGCGCAGGTAGTGGAGCAGGTGCGGGAGCGTATTGCGGCCATTATCGCGGAGTATGATTGTGTTCCTGCCTCGGTGATGATAGAGGAAGGGTTGAAGCCGTTAGCTAGTGAGCGGAAGCGGCGTCGTGTGCAACGTTTGCGCTAGGCCGAAACTTTTGTTTTGAATAGCGCGTGGATTTGGTGTCTGTAAAGTATGCGACAAGCATACGCTCGTTGATGAGTTTCGGCAGTGGAAAGGGATAGAATCATGAATCGTCAAGAATCAAAGACCAATGTGGCAAATCCGCATTATGATCTGGTGAGTGTACTATACCATGCTCTGGAAGGCGCACAGACCTGTGATACGTATGTGCAGGATGCCGAGCAGGAAAACGACCGGGAATTGGCACAGTTTTTCCGCGAAGTGAAGCAGGAAGATACGAAGCGTGCCGATAAGGCGAAGGAACTGCTTGGTATGCGTGTAACCCGTGAGCAGAAAAAGATGCAATAGTATTGTTCAAAAACAAAAAAATGGTTGGTAACAGTGTTACCAACCATTTTTTGTTTTTGAACAGAAAAAACTCTTAGAATGCGCCTGTCCCGTTGGGTGTACCCCAACCGGTGGGGCCGTCGTAGCCAGGTTCGCCAGTGCAGAGATAGGTGCCACCACAGGAGCCATTGCTACCACTGGTGACATCGTTCAATCTGCTGGTATGGCTGTAGATGTAAGAGGCACCATTGAGGTTGAGGCTTCGCGCATTACCGGCCAGAGCGTAGACACTGGCGATGATGGGTGAGGCCACACTAGTGCCACCGAAGACGAGCCAGCCTTTTATTCCTTGATAAGCATAGCTATCATAGACTGCGACACCCGTGTTGGGGTCAGCATCGGCGGCAACATCACCAACTGTGCGCTTGCTGCATTTGGGGTCGGTCTGCCAGGAAGGTTTGGTGATATAAGAGCTGCAACCACTACCGGTGCCACTCCAAACCGTCTCGCTCCAGCCACGTGCATTGCTAGCAGGACTGAGGCTGGTACCACCAACCGCCGTGACGGTGTTGTAAGCTGCGGGTACCTCGACGCCATAACCACTGTCACCCGCGCTGGCTGTGATAGCGACACCCGGATGGCTATAATCGCTGGCGAATTTCAATTCGGTGCTAGCTTCGGAGCCGCCATAGCTGTTGCTGACCGCGTTCGCACCCAGTTTCACGGCTGTGTTGACAGCCGTTCCCAGGTTGACGAAGCTGGGAGTCTTGGCCTCGACCAGCAGGATATGGCAGTTGGGGCAGATGGCGCTGACCATATCGAGGTCTAGTGAAATCTCTTCTGACCAGCTTGCATTGTTGCTAGGCAAACCAGTAGTGCTACCGGTCT
>JAJZEJ010000455.1 GCA_021828635.1 Chloroflexota bacterium | reverse complement strand
CTATAGGATTTTCTTGCTTTGGGAAATGTTCATTGTTATAATTATGCTATGCCACGTACAACACTAACTGACAACGAGCAAGCTTTTGTGCTGCGGATGCGCTCGGCACGGCTGGCAACGGCGGATGAGCAGGGTAGCCCACACCTGATACCGGTCTGCTATGCCTTCGATGGCACGTGCTTCTATACGCCACTGGATGAGAAACCCAAGCGCGTTGAGGGAACAAAGCTGCGGCGCGTGCGCAATATTGAGGTACGTCACGAGGCGGCACTGCTGATCGACCAGTATGATGATGACTGGTCGCGGCTGGGCTATGTGCTGATACACTGCAAAGCGGAGTTGATCATGCCAGAAGATGAGTGGCATACAAAAGCCATCGCATTGCTACGCGCACGCTACGTGCAATATCATACGATGGCGCTGGAACACTACCCCATCATCATGCTAACACCTGCAAGCATCACCTCGTGGGGGCCAGCATTGGCTACTGGTACATGCCCTACCAAGTGAGCAGGTTTAGCCCTCAAATATGAAGAATTGCTCTCAATTTTGAGTACTGGTACAAACTTTTCTGGACAAAACCGCTCCTCACCTGGTTTCTTTCATCGATGTTTTGTAAATAGGATGCGACCAGGTTCAAATTTTTGGTGAAGGAGCGGTTAGTGTTTGCAACCCTCACAGACACCAATCACCCCTTTATTCAGCAACTTGGGGACAGATGGGGCCAGAAAAACTGACAACATGTCAAGAAAAAAGTGCAGTTTCTGGAAACTGCTCTGCTCTCTCCGAAGTAATGGCAATGCAGTAAACTCGCTTGAGAAGATGATCGATTAGTGGGAACAGATGAGCAATTCATAACAATCTGTTCCCACTGGTCTTCGATGTCTGAGAGTAATCTTGCACATATAGACCTCGAACTCCTCGTGTTTTTGTGCGTCTCCCTGAACCTGTGGAGACCCATTGTCGAACACTGACTTCCAGGTCATGTGCAGCTAACGATTGAGCTAAGCCTTTCGCCTTCTTTGGTACGTATCCATGTGCCTCGCACCACTTTGTATAGGAGATCATGACCTCACTGTTCGCTATCCATGCCCCTTCCACTCTTTGGCAACATGCTGCGAGCCACCATCCAACCGTGTCTTGTTCTGATCGCTGGGTCTGTGGAAAGTGGTGAACCGCTTGAGGAGGATGAGACTCCTGTCCTTCGTGTTGATACCACTGCTCCAGCAGTTGCTCCACTTTGCGAGGCGTGTCCGCTTTCTCCAACGGGGTATACACGGTGACTTTGAGATCTGGCGTGTCGAAGACCTGAAAGGTGAGACGTTCAAACAGGAGATAGCCTACCTGCGGATGGTTGAGCATTTTCCGCCCTTCTTGTCCACTCCGTACTTCATGATCGGGCCACCAAGCGCGAAATTCAGGACTAGCGAGCATGAGATCATGAATCAACTCCGTCAATTGGGCGTCTCCAGGATAACGACCACAACTGCTCCGGAATTGTGCTAAGAGCTGTCGCGCATCTTCTTCCCAATCGACGATGGCTTGCCGAGCCAGGGGATTGGTGAAGATGCCCCAGATCGTGTTGCGTTCGCGAGGGGCGGTTCTTCGGCGGTAATCGCCAAAGACCGCGCATCCGGCATCGTTCCAGGCCAGGATATCCCATCGTCTTCCTGACACAAAGGCTGGACGAGTACCAAACTGATCAAGGAAATGTTGCAACGCTGGACTCACGATCTCAGTTTCCATAACAAGCGTCGGCGGTGGTTGTTGCTGTGCTAAGAGGAAGAGATGGGTTCTTTCATTGGCATCCAGGCGTAACGTCTGCACCAGGCGCTCTAGGACCTGCGTTGAAGGCGTAATAGAACGTCCCTGCTCTAACCAGGTGTACCAATCCACGCTCACACCCACCATCTGAGCCACTTCCGCTCGTCTGAGTCCAGGCGTTTTGCGCCGGCTTCCTCGCGGCAGTCCCACCGCTTCAGGCGTCAGCCTTGCCCTGCGCGTCCGTAGAAAATCTCCAAGTTCCTGCAGGCGATGGTCTTGTTGTTGAGGCTTGAGTACCAAACGCTCCTCCTTTACTCAAGGCGGTTGGGAACGATTCCTGAGTGAACCACAGGAGTCTCATTCCTATGAATTCTGCTCATCTTGTTCTAGGATTTCCCTCAGTATACCATAGAGACGTAGGCGAAGTGCCTGCAAGAAGTCAAGTGAAAGATAAGGTAAAACATATGGATTTACGACTGGCAGGGAAGAGAGCATTGGTGACTGGATCGAGTTCTGGAATCGGCGAGGCAATCGTGAAGCTGCTCGCGGCGGAGGGTGTTGCAGTCGTGGTACATGGTCGCGACGAAAGCCGAGCCAACGCTGTCGCCGAGGCAATCCGTGCTGAAGGAGGAAGCGCCGAGGTCGCTCTGGGTGATCTCACCACCGACGCCGGAGCTGACGCTGTCGCCGCAGCAGCGCTGGAGGGCGGACCTATCAACATTCTGGTTAACAATGCTGGAGTCATCAATTACCTCTCGTGGACGGAGATGACGGCTGCGGACTGGACTCAGACATACAATACTAACGTCATTTCCGCAGTGCGAATGATCCAGCGTCTTGTGCCACAAATGCGTGAGCAACATTGGGGACGGGTAATCCAGACCGGTGGTGGCCTGTCGCAGCAACCGGGCGCAGCCATGCCACATTACAACGCATCGTTGGCGGCCCGCCATAACCTTGCAGTGTCTCTTGCACGTGAATTGAAGAACACCGGCGTAACATCAAACGTCGTGGCTCCCGGCGCGATCCTTGCGAGCGAGGCAATACGGACACAGCTCACCCATATGGGCCAGGCTCATGGTTGGGGCGAGACCTGGGAGGAAATCGAACGCAGCGCGACGCAGAACATGGCTCCCAATGACGTAGGACGCCTCGGTCGGCCAGAGGAGATCGCCGCAGCAGTCGCCTATTTGGCGAGCCCGCTAGCTGATTATGTGAGTGGCGCAACGCTCCGCGTCGATGGCGGCACGATTCGTTCAGTGATCTAGTATTGCAACGATACTGGGGGAGACCAGATACAGAGGCAAAAAAAGAGGAATTAACTGCCATCTTTAGCAGTTAATTCCTCTTTTCAGAATAGAAGAGGTTAAAAAGTTTCATGGCGAGGATTATTATAGAAGAGGCTTATTTCATGCGGCGGCGCATCAGCTCAGCTAGCTGCTGTTCCTCCGCGGAAGGTGATGTGGATAGCTCATCTATGAGATTGGCCTGCTCGCCCGTGGTACGGTTCTGGCTTAGCTTGAACTTGCCCTCCAGGCGCGTAATCTCAATCTCGACGCCGACCACGCCGCGCATCATCTTATGCAGGTAGTCATCGACAGGCTGCAACTCCCAGGGCTGGGTGAAACCGGCCTCGTTGGTCTGCACCAATCGGCGCAACATCGCATATAGCTCTTGCTCATCGTCAACAATGCGCGGCAGGCCATAGGCATGCACGACGGCATAGTTCCAGGTCGGCACGCTGGGATGTACCTCGTACCAGGAAGGCGTGATATAGGCATGTGGCCCAGATCG
>JAJZEJ010000638.1 GCA_021828635.1 Chloroflexota bacterium | reverse complement strand
GGAAACTATAGCTCGTGGTGCCGACTGTGAAGTGGATGATGTTATCGCTACCGACTGTGCTGGTGGTCACGCCCTGATATGTGACAGTATTCTGATCGGCTAAATCGCCGCTATCCGCGATGCCCAGTTTTTGCGCCGTGAAACTGCCATCGCTATTGGCCGTGGCTGTGACTTTGAGTATCTGTCCGACTGCTGCCTGACTGTTGTTCATATCAGAGAGATCGGTCTGGCTATTGGTGGTGATGGTTGGTGTGTGTCCATCGGGCATAGCGATGATGACGTTACTACCATTAACGCTCTGCACTTTGCCAACAAATTCGATGCTACCTGCCTCAAATGAGGCTGTGCTGTTATTGCTGTTCCCGTTGGTGCTGGTCACGCCCGGCGTAGCATTGGTCTCTACCTGTGGATTTGTGCCGGTATTAATGGTATAGCTATTACCATTCTGTGTCACTTGCAGTGCGTAAACCTTGCCAACCTGGCTCTGGAGTGCCTGTACTTGCTGATCACTCAAACCACTGATCGTGTAGGTCTGACCATTGACGCTGATGGTTATTGAGTGGTTAGCCGAACTGACCGATTGTATTGAGCCGGTGAGAGTGAGGCCACTGCTACCATTAGCACCGGCCACGCCCGCGCAGGCCGAGAAGAGTGCCATCAATAAGAGGCAGGCCAGCGCAATGATGCCATACTGTACTCGTGTGCGAAGGGTTGTAATACTCATATATTTGACTCCTTTTCATATAGAGCAGACAAATTGTTCATATGAACCATTGTACCCATGATTATGCATTAACACTATTCCATAAAGCACAGCTTTTCTGTGAACTAGCACACTCGTTTGAGTGTGGTTGCTTGGATGATGAAGATTGCGACAAAGTATGGTACAATACAGCGCAGGTTGGTACAAAGAGAAAAGGCATTAAATACTAAAGGACACAAAGAGAGTCGGGCGTCGGGGAATAAGGCGTATCCGGCTCATGCCGATTGGAAAAGATCGCTCTATCAGCGTTTAAGTAAGTACACACAGAAATCGCTTGAGGAGGATGGGAGCCTGGAGCAGAGGAGGGGGTGGCAGTGTTAGATAATGGTTGCTCACTAGCCCCGCAGAGTTTATGGAGACGAAACGTTGCCCCTATTGTCACAAATTGATGCGTGCCGAGACCCCAAGTTGTAGCCGTTGTGGGCATATTTTCGCGGTCTCGAAGCCCCGACAGCGTGTGGCTGATAGAACACCAATAATACCAACAACACCAACAATGCCCTCATTGCCGCCAGCTTCTCCACACCGCGCTGGTCACTATTCCGGGCTACACCCTGAAGATCAGCCCTATCAATCCAGTATGATCGCCATTCAGCATCCCCCCAACACCCCTGTGCCAGAAGATTCGATAGAGGAACTACCCACGGTGATTGCCGTCGAGCCGGAACAGATTATGCTGCCAGAAATACGACCCACCATGCGGCGCAGAACAGCTCCCCTACACGAACAACTGGAGCAGCCACAGAGCTATCTGCCAGCGGAATCCAGGCCACCAAAACGCGCTTTCACATTGCCCAGGCGCATCATACCGATTCTGCTAACAATTTCCTGTCTTTTCTTCCTGCTCGCCAGTGGTATACTGGTCTTCATTGTGCTGAAACGTCAGCCTTCAGTTGCCCCAGTGACACTCAAGGCCAGCCCTGCTACATTGCGTGTAGATGACAGCTTCTCGCTTGCTGGTAGTGGTTTTGGGGCTGATACGCTGGTCCACTTTACCTATGATAATGGCAAGACTCTCTTAGACAGTAGTGGTCAACACGCTCTGCTGGCGCATAGTGATGCGCAGGGAGCGTTTACTGTCTATATCAAGGTGTCACAAGATTGGGCCGTGGGCGATCATGCTATTCATGCGATTACAAAGGACATGAGTGCCAATACGCATATTATGGTGCAACAGGCACCACCCGTGCCGCCGCATCTGCAACTTTCTCTTCCACAGATCAACCTGGGTGCGGAGCAGTATCAAAGTACGGTGACGCTCAAGAATAGTGGTGGGGGCCAAATTCTGTGGCAAGCCCAGAGCGATTCACCCTGGTTAACGGCAACGCCGCTAAAAGGTACCTTCAATGGTCAGCAACTAGTGATGATCAGCGTCAATCATAGCGGACTCCAGCCACAGCAACCGCAATCATACACGGGTCATCTGACTTTTACGGCACAGAACAATGCTGGTAGTGCGACACTGAGCGTGAAAATGCAGGTTAATCCTTCACCAGCGGCGCTAAATATCTCGACTTCTGCCTTGACCTTTTCTACGGTGCAAGGTCAGAGTCCGGCTGCTCAATCGATTAGTTTGCAGAATAGTGGTGGCACAGCATTGAACTGGAGTAGCGTGGTCGTGACGGGTGATGGTACACCCTGGTTGGTCTTTGCTCCCGTCTCTGGTCAGATTAGCGCGGGCGCGAGTGCGGTTGCACTGGTCTCTATTCAGGCACAACAATTAGCGGCAGGTCAGTATAGCGGCACTATAACGATCAATGGTGGTGGCGCGAGTGCGCCAGTGACGGTCTCATTAACAGTGTGGACTCCGGCTAACCTGGTGATTGCGCCAGTCACACTCACTCCTAGCGTCGTTGCCAGCCAGAACGCGCCTGGTAGCACGCTGACGCTACAAAATAGTGGTGAATTACCACTGACCTGGACGGCCAGTAGCAATCAGCCGTGGCTCAGTGTCACGCCCACTAGTGGAACGCTGGCCGCGCAGACACAGGCGACCATCGCTATTGCCTTCACGACGGTAACGCTGAAAGCTGGAAACTACCACGCGCTACTGACGATCAGCGATGGTAGCCAGAGTGAGCAACTTGCGGTTATGCTAACGGTGACGTCGCCGCCCGCAGCCATCATTACGCTACCGACAACGCCCTTGACGTTTAGTACCTATCTCGGCTCCAATCCGCCCGCTCAGTCCTTCACGCTGACGAACACGGGTAATGCCCCGTTGCATTGGGCGGCGACTGAGAGCGGCAGTGGCTCCAGTGTCGCCCCTGTCACGCCTACGAGCGGTACGCTCGCACCCTCGGCCAGTACGACGCTGACCGTCACGCCCAATGTGGTAAATAGTGCTGCTGGCACGCTCAGTTCGACCATCACGTTGGCCGATAGCGATACGGGTACGACGGTTGCCAGCCAGAAGATAGCGGTCACAATTACTATTCTCGATCAGGCCAATATCAGCGTCAGTACCAATCAAATCACATTAAGCAATAGTGCCAACACGCCTGATAGCTCGACGATCTTACAGATCACCAATAACGGCACACAGGCGCTCAATTGGGTGGCGACACCACAGGCATCGGCTACCTGGCTCTCCGTGGATGTCGGCAGTGGCACGCTCTCTCCGGGTGCGAGTACCATTATCAATGTACATGCCAATAGTTCACAATTGGCTGCTGGCACCTATACCGCGACGCTGACTATCAGCGATAGCGACGCGAACACACCTGTAGCGCCACAAACTATTCAGGTGACGCTAACGGTGCAGTAGCTTGCAATAGTTCCGTTATAACGGGTAAAAAATCTTGA
>JAJZEJ010000540.1 GCA_021828635.1 Chloroflexota bacterium | reverse complement strand
AGGTTTCCTGAGCCAGCACATACTCTGCATGTGTACCGCTCACGCTGTAGCCCGTGTTCCGTTGGAATGGACAGAGCGTCTCACGGCCCGTTATGCAGTATTCGCAGGTACCACAGGTACTATGCAGCCAGGCAATGCCAACCCACTGGCCCTCTTTGATGGTTGTTACCCCTTCACCAAGAGCGGCGACCGTGCCGATACCTGCATGACCAGGAATAAGGGGCAATCCTGGCTTGACGGGCCACTCACCTTGCACCAGTTGTATATCAGTGCGGCAGATGCTACTGGCACTGATACGTACCAGTATCTGCCCCGACCCTGGACGCGGAATCGGAACCGTGTCCAGGGTCAGAGTTTGACCAAAAGCGTGAATGACTGCTGCCCTCATTGTGGCTGTCATGGCTCACCTTCTTATAAAGCGCCTTGCTGCCATGTTGCTATAACAAACCAACCCATAGCGGCGTATCGAGATCGGATGCCTGTTCCTTTTTGTGAGATTGCGTCTCGCTGGTAATATCCTTTGCCTTGTGAGGTTGTACGCTTTTGTGTGGACGTACAATCAGCAGTGGCAAGCGGGTTGCGCCAAGCACACGCTCGGTCACGCTTCCCATCACCCAGCGTTGTAGGCCACTACGCCCGTGGCTTGCCATGACTATCACGTCGCATGGCGCGGCATCTTCTCGACCTAGTTCAGCTGTCTCGATCAATGTTTCCGCGACATCTCTGGCGATGAGTAGCGATGTGGTGACATTTAATTGGAGTTGGGCCAGCGATCCTGTGGTAAGTTGATGGGCAGCTTCAGTCAATTTGGCATTTTCGTTAGCGATCAACTGCTGCTGTTCTCTCATCAATATATCGGCCATTTCGTCATATACCTGATTTGTAGGTAACGGTACAATATGCACGAAATGGAGTTCTCCATGCAGTGGGGCCGAAAGCGCGGCGCTCAGGTAAGCGGCGGGTTCGAGAGCCTCTTCGGAGAGCGGCGAATTGTCTGTGGCGAGCATGACACGTACCGGACGAGAGCCTTCTGGATGCGATGTGCCAGGAGTACCAGCACTTTCGCGTAGCACCAGTACCGGAATGGGGCTATGACGTGCAACTTTTTGTGCGACACTACCCAGTACCCAGCGTTTCAGGCCCGTATCGCCGTGACTGCACATTACCATTAAATCGGCTTGGCGAGTTTTTGCCACCTCAAAGATCGTGTTGGTTGGTGTACCGGTTAGCACTTCCGTGATAACGGCAATACCTTCCAATTGCTCGGCACTGGCAACGTGGTTGATGTACGCTTTCGCCTTTGCTTCATCGGCCTCAAGCGCCGCTTCCATCGCTTGCGGAGCTTCCGTGTTGTACCAGGCAAAATCGATAGGCGATGTGACAACCCGTACAAGAATGACTGTGCCTGCGGATGCGCGGGCGATACGCGCCGCAACCGGAAGAGCTTGCTCAGCTCGTGTCGAGCCATCGAGTGGAACGAGAATACGTCTAAACATGCTCGGTTTCCTTTCTTTTACGACATTGTTTTTACACTGCTAGCATAGCAACATCCGCTCACGGCCTCATCACAGAGTCGCCGCCGTTTATCACGGCTCTATCACATATCTGGAGCATGCTTTCCTGTTCATTTCGTCTCACAACGAACGCATTTTCAATTGATATGTAACCTGTCTGTGATACTTCATCCCTTCTCTGTGAGATGTTTGTGAGAGCAGAGAAGTATGCTTACTGACAAGAGATGCTACTTCTCTTACCGGCCTCTTGTATGATAAGCGGCTGGTGAGCATGTTGATGAAAGGGGGGCAGGATGGCTTATCGCTTCCTGGTCAACGAAAATTCTTGTATCAATTGTGGTATCTGTATGGACCTTTGCCCCGTGCGCTGCCTGGATATGACTCGTCCCTCCGGCGCTGGTGAGGTCGAGAGCGAGGCAAAACGTCAGAGTCCCATTCCTGGCCCGTGGTCTGAGCGTGAGTGGATGATGCTGGTGCCAACACAGGTTGCGTCGTGTGTGGGATGCCAGGTGTGCGCTCAGGAATGTCCGACTAATGCTATTACTATTGAGAGTCATGTGCCGCAGGTGACATATGCCCATCGTGGGCCGCTTTCCCATCTCCCGTCACAAGATGGCTGGCAACCCCTAGATGCCTATACCCGCGCTACACCAGAAGAACCCGGCGAGACGCCCTGGGGCGAGGATCATGCATGGCAGGTTGCTGAGCGCAAGGCTACCTGGCAGACGTGGCGCAGCTGGCTCGGTGAGCGCAAAGAAAATCTACGCGCTCCCTGTCAGGCCGCCTGCCCCGTCGGCACGAATGCTGGACTCTATGTTAGCTTGATCGCGCAAGGGCGCTATGATGAGGCGTTACAGGTGGCCTCGGAGCCGAACCCGTTTCCCGCCATTTGTGGTCGGGTGTGTACCGCGCCCTGTGAAGATGTGTGCCGTCGCGGCGAGTTCGATGCGCCGATAGCGATCCGTGATCTGAAACGTTTTGCCACCGATCATGGCATGCCTGCTAAGCGCAAGGTGACGCTACCGAAACAGCACTATAGCGAGCGGGTAGCGATTGTAGGCGCGGGACCAACGGGATTGAGCGCGGCCTATTATCTGGCTCGGCGCGGCTACGGCGTGACGGTTTTCGATGCTATGCCGGTTGCAGGTGGCATGATGGCAATCGGCATTCCAGACTATCGTTTGCCACGTGCTGAACTCAACCGCGATATCGAGGCCATGCAAGACCTGGGTGTAAAACTGCGACTCAATACTGCGATTGGACGTGACATCACATTGGACGAGTTGCAGGAGTCCTATGATGCGGTCCTCCTGGCGGTCGGCGCACAAAAAAGCCAGCGTTTAGGTGTGCTTGGTGAGGAATTGCGCGGCGTTCTTCCCGCGACCACCTTCCTAAAGGCGTTCAACCTCGACAAAAATACGCACCTATCAGGTGATGTCGCGGTAGTTGGTGGTGGCAGTACGGCGATGGATGCGGCGCGTTCGGCTTTACGTGCCGGTGCGAAGACGGTGCGTATCCTCTATCGGCGTTCGCGTGCCGAAATGCCTGCGCAACATGAGGAGGTACGGGCGGCTCTAGCCGAAGGGATTGTATTGCAGGAGCTAACATCCCCATTACAGTTATCGGGAAGCAACGGTCAGGTAGAACAGGTGCGCTGTCTCAAGATGCGCCTGGATGAGCCAGATGCGCAAGGGCGACGACGCCCCGTACCAGTGGTTGGCAGTGAGTTCGATGTCGCGGCTACGACCGTGTTAGTGGCTATCGGCGAGGCACCTGATCCATCGTTTTTGCCTGAAGGAACCAGCGTACAGGTGGCTCCCTGGGGTGGTTTGCTGGTGAATAAAGAGACGCTGGCAACCGGCGCGAGCGGCATTTTCGCGGCTGGCGATGTGACCTATGGACCCAAAACGGTCATTCACGCGGCGGCAGATGGACGCAAGGCGGCCCGCTCGATGCATACCTACCTGCGCAAAATCCCGCTCCATCGCGTGCATGAGATGCCCGATGACGAGTTCGAGACCGTTTCCACTCTTCCTGCCAATGGCGTTATCAACT
>JAJZEJ010000755.1 GCA_021828635.1 Chloroflexota bacterium | reverse complement strand
CAATATGAATCAGACGCTGTTGCACGATATGGCGGCACAGTTTCCGGCTGATCTCCAGGCCGATACACTGACCTCACCCGCGATGATTGTTATGACTTCGACACGCGCCACAGGGCCGCAATGTGCTACGGGCCATTGTCTGCGTTACGAGTGGTTCAGCAAGGTGATTCTCTCCAGTCTGGTTGCCGACACCGTCTATACGCAACACGGGTGCGCAAGCTGTGCGCATCTGGATGTTGTCGAGGCCGCCTACCTCTACAACCAGGGTTTCATCAATAACTATGGTGATGGTTTCCACGACGACCGCAGCGACTGGGGAGGTCACGTCTACCCTCGTGGTATTATCAGTTGGGCGTATTTAAGCGCGAATTACTAGAATTTATCAGGCTATTATGTCCCGTTGGCTATACTGAACTTACAAAGGATCATTGCTCTATGCCCTTGTAAGGAGTTCCAGTATGCCATCTACATCCAGTCCCATTGCAGCATTCTTACCTTCCGCCGCTAGCCGTGATCTCAATCTCTATCTTGATGCGTTGTGGTCGCGTCACTTTGCCGATGTCGCGCGTCTTAATGCCATCCAGATTGCCTATGGTGCGTCCTGGAAGAGGCGTCTGGGGTTGATTCGGCTCTCAGCGGATATGACGATCTCGTTTATTGGCATCAACGCACTACTCAGCTTGCCAGAAGTGCCGGAATATGTGCTAGTAACAACTATCGCGCATGAACTGGTGCATTATAGCCACGGCTTTGGTTCGCCGTTGCTGCGCCGTTACGACCATCCACATGCCAATCGCGCGGTGGAACGCGAGTTGGAGCATCGGGAATTGGCTTCGTATCTGCATTGTTGTAACCAATGGATTGACAACGAGTGGTATGCGTTCTATGATAGACAGCGTGCATCCGGTTGGGAGCATACTCACTGAGCGTGGACGCGATACATCGGTCCTACAGTATTTTTGCTCGCGTTCCTTGACAGATGCGCGAACTTGTGGTATATTCACCATAGCTCCTAAGAAGAGTACCACTTCACCCAATAGTTCCACAGGTGTCTTGTGTGTGCTACTGTTGTGCGTATCAAGGTTTATCTGGATACGTGGAGCGGATAGCGTGCGTTGGTTGCCTATAACCACATGTCTTGCAATCGGGTCAGTTTAAGGATGAAGATATGAGACGCGCCCTAGTGGTAGAGAACCACGGGATGTGAGTCTGTCTTCGTACATTCATCATGCGACCCTGATATATGCGTTTTCCCACCATCCTGAGCCAAGAAAGGAGAATGGGCGTATTCTTCCCCAAGAATATCTATAGCCCTACATAACGTGAATATTGCTGAGTTAGAAACGAAAACCATAGTGGAGTTACGCGACATCGCGCGTGACCTCGACCTCTCCGGTTTTACAACCCTCAAGAAACAAGACCTCGTTTTTCGTCTTCTCCAAAACCATACTGAACAGCAAGGAAATATCTTCAGTGCTGGTGTCCTGGAAATTGTTGAGGACGGCTTCGGGTTTTTGCGCCAGGAACGCTTTTTGCCTGGCAACATGGATGTCTATGTTTCTCAATCCCAGATTCGCCGTTTCGGTATGCGTAATGGCGATATGATTTCCGGTCAAATTCGTCCGCCAAAGGACAACGAGAAGTATTATGGTCTGTTGCGCGTGGAGGCCATCAATGGTATGGACCCGGAGGTTGCCAAGCGCCGCCCCCACTTCGATGTTCTGACGCCGATTTTCCCACGCGAGATGTTCAACATGGAGACCGATCCCTCGAACATTTCAGGACGTATCATCAATCTGGTGGCACCCATCGGGCGTGGGCAGCGTGGCCTGATCGTTTCCCCACCAAAAGCTGGTAAAACCATGCTCCTCAAGACTATCGCTAATTCCATTACCACCAACTATAGTGATGCACACCTCATGATTGCCCTCATTGGTGAGCGTCCAGAAGAAGTAACCGACATGAAACGCTCCGTCAGGGCCGAGGTCATCAGTTCGACCTTTGATGAGCCAACTGAGGCACATACCCGCGTCGCCGAAATGGTGTTGGACCGTGCCAAACGCCTAGTTGAGTCTGGGCGCGACGTTGTGGTCTTGCTCGATAGTATCACCCGTCTAAGTCGTGCGTATAACCTGGCGGTGCAGCCGAGCGGACGCACACTCTCCGGTGGTCTTGATCCGAGCGCCCTCTTCCCGCCCAAACGTTTCTTTGGTGCCGCACGTAAGATCGAGGAAGGTGGTAGCCTCACCATCATCGCCACCGCCCTGGTCGATACTGGTAGCCGTATGGACGATGTGATCTACGAAGAGTTCAAAGGTACCGGTAATATGGAACTGATACTGAACCGCAAACTGGCTGAGCGCCGCGTTTTCCCCGCCATCGACATCTCCCTCTCCAGCACGCGCCGCGAAGAACTGCTGCTTGACGAAAAAACCCTGCGTGCCGTGGTCGTCATGCGCCGTATGTTCTCAACGCTGGCCGACCAGCGCGGACTTGAGGCGATGGAGGCGTTGCTGCAACAAATGTCCAAAACTAGCAACAATATGGAGTTCCTCGCCACACTCAACAAGAGCATCTTCTAGTAAACCAATGATACTCATCATATGACACCGATCACATGGCACCCACAAGAGGTACCACTACATGTAACATAAAAATACATGGTATATATGTAGTGGCACTCTTTGTGGATACCATGTGATTGGTGTCATGTTATTTAGGATCGGCAGAGAGGTAATATCTATGATCACATACCATAATTATATCGGCGGAAAGTGGCAAGCCGCGCACAACGGGCAAACCTTCCCCAACTATAATCCCGCCACGGGCGAACTGCTTGGCTATTTTCCACTTTCTGGGCAGAGTGATGTCAATGCGGCAGTCGCGGCAGCACGAGCGGCTTTTGAGCGTTGGCGGCTGGTGCCAGCGCCGGAACGCGGTAAAATTCTCTTTCGCGTGGGTGAACTGCTGATGCGCCATAAAGAGGAACTGGCGCGTAGCATGACTCAAGAGATGGGCAAGGTTCTCAAGGAGACGCGCGGCGATGTGCAGGAAGGCATCGATATGGCCTACTATATGGGTGGCGAGGGACGGCGGCTCTTTGGTTATAGTGTGCCTGTCGAATTACCCAATAAAAGTGGGATGGCGATACGCGATGCCGTGGGTGTGGTGGCCTGCATTACGCCGTGGAATTTTCCGATAGCCATTCCGACCTGGAAGATGTTTCCGGCCCTGGTCGCGGGCAATACGCTTGTTTTCAAGCCAGCCGAGGATACGCCGCTCAGTGCATTGCGACTCGTCGAATTGCTCTACGAAGCTGGTTTACCAGAAGGCGTGGTCAATGTGGTCTTTGGTCCCGGTCAGCCAACCGGCGAAGCATTAATTCAGCACCCAGACGTGGACGTAATCTCCTTTACCGGTTCAACCGAGACGGGACGACATGTGGCGGTCACGGCGGCTCAATCGCTCAAACGTGTCTCGTTAGAGATGGGTGGCAAGAATGCTGTGATCGTGATGGATGATGCTGATGTAGACTTGGCCGTCGAAGGCATTTTGTGGAGTGCCTATGGC
>JAJZEJ010000112.1:1366-3573 GCA_021828635.1 Chloroflexota bacterium | reverse complement strand
CCTGTGTCAATTCCTGAAAACCAGCCGTAAAACCATCGCTGGTCTTGTTCACAACAAACGCACGAAACGTCGCGCCCATACAAACTCCTCCTGACTACAAAGACTTTTCTCCCATTATATGACATGCCCTCGGCACAAAGGTTCTCAGCTTGGAGACTTCATTTTATGAAGCCAGTTTGTCCCAACGTACCACTTGTTCGAGAATAATTGCCAGCAGAATGCCCATCACCAGCCCGTTTTGCAATAGTGGACGAACAATAGCGGGAAGAGTGCTAAAAGCCGTGGCCGGTATCGTCATCAACGTGATGCCAAAGAGGACAGGCAGAGCCAGACGATAGATGGTCTTGAACGAGAATTTCAGGCCATCAATGGCGTTAAGACCAGCGCCAAAGAGTTGTAGATAGGCTACGAATAGCACGGCATCGCCGACGCTGACGGGCAACGAGGCAAAGAGTTGTCCAAGCACGGGAATCACACCAAGCAGGATGAAGAGGATTGAGGCCAGCAGAAAGGGTAGGCGATCATAGATGCGCGTGGCACGCAGGAAGCCCAGTGATGAGGTATAGGGTGCGTAGGGTACCAATCCCAACAGACCCGACACAATCGAACTGAAACCGGTGATCAGCAGCGAACGGCGATACATGGGCGGCGTTACCACTTCGTGGAAGAGTGGCTCAACGCCCTCTAAGGTGGCATAGGTGTTGCTCATGCTCATCAAGCCAGCCAGCACCGTTGCGGTGATGATACCGATATTCCAGGCCAGATTGCCCCACGGGAAGAGCGCGAAGAATGCGCCACCAGCCGGAGCAAGCACACTGGTCTGTGCGGGAAAAAGTAGCCGGAATGCGATCCAACCTACAACAATGCCAATCAGCAGAGCCAGATTACTGAGTGCGCCGCGCCCACGAATGCTGATAAACATGACCAGAATCACCAGCACGAACGAGAAGAGCGCAATGGGAAGCTGAATAACCGTGCTATTCGACAAACCAATCATGCCTTTGAAGAAGACGGCGCACAATTGCACACCCAATAAGAAATAAAACGTGCTATTCACGACAGGCGTGAAGAGGCGGCGCAACCACCAACCAATACCTAATAGACCGATCAACATTACCAGCACACCAGCCATCAGAATACCCGTCTCCAGGCTTCCACCAACCTCGACTAAGGATTGTCCGGTAGCGGTAGCACTCCCGGCAACGCTCAAGATATAGCCCCACCAGAGACCTGCTGGCCCCTCCATAAATGGGAAATGATGACCAATCAAGACTTGCAGCAGACAAGCCAGGCCGGTATAAATAAAGGCGTGTTCCAATGAGGCTGTAATAACAGCAGGCGGTAAGTGAAAGGCATTGCCGACGGAGATAGGGATAACGACGACATTAGCGAACATAAAGAACAACCATTGCAGGCCCGCCAGCGTCGTTGTGAGCGGATTGGTGGCCGCGTTACCACGCAAGATTTGCACAGTGCTACATCCTTTCTGATAGAAACGACTGCTTCATTATATCTCACAGCTTGCCTCATTTCCACCTGACGGATGATCTATTCCAAAAAAATTACTCATAATATGATGATCTAGCAAACCTGTTCCTTCGTATGAATATAAAAGCAGAGTGATACTTTGCTCAAATTCCTCCCACACCACATAGTGATCTAGATACCAGAAAGGAACAAAAGAACGCTCTTATGGCAACATCCACCATTACCACTAATGTCACGCGCCGCCTAGATCGACTCCGTTGGAGCCGTTTTCATACGTTAATAACAGCCGTTCTCGGCATTGGTTGGCTGCTAGATGCATTTGAAGTCAATCTTGTGGGTAGCGTGCTAGGCGTTATCCAGCAGGTTTTTCATTTGACAGCTACGCAGGCATCCTGGGTAGTGAGCATCTGGTTGATCGGCATTATGGTTGGCGCATTCGTCTTTGGTTATTTGGCAGACCGCTTTGGTCGCAAACGTCTGTTCATACTTACGCTGCTCCTGTATTCATTTTTTACTATCCTGACAGCCTTCTCCCCCAATTATCTCTGGCTCATGATCTTCCGTTTTCTGACAGCTATCGGTGTCGGCGCAGAATATACCGCGATCAATTCCGCTGTCAGCGAGTTTATTCCTCCCACAAATCGAGGTAAGATTAATGCATTGGTCATGAATTTCTGGACCATTGGGGCAATGGTCGCCGCACTGGTCAATCTTTTATT
>JAJZEJ010000112.1:0-1356 GCA_021828635.1 Chloroflexota bacterium | reverse complement strand
CTTCATCAATTTATTTGCAGTGAGCGTCGGCTGGCGTGTCGGCTTTGCAGTCGGGGCAATTGCCGCTCTCTTTGTCGTCTGGATGCGCCGCTCTCTACCGGAGTCTCCGCGCTGGTTACTGACCAAAGGACGCCATGAAGAGGCCAAAGCGGTTGTGGAAGAGATCGAGGCTCGTGCAGGGCAGGCGCAGGCTGGTGAAGTCGAAGTAACAGAGGTCGATGGGCAGCCAGCACAGCCGTTTTTTCGCCAGTTACACGAACTAGTGACGCGCTACCCAGGCCGTACCGCGCTCGGCTGTTTATTAGACCTTTCAGAAGCCTTTGGCTATTACGGCATGTTTGCCTTCCTGGCCCTGGTCGTTCTACCAGCCGTGCATATTCCTGACACACAGGTACCCTGGTTCTATTTCATCGGCAACATTGGGGCGCTTGCTGGTGGCATAACTATGCTGCTAGTAATTGATCGTTTGGGGCGCAAAATTACCGTGCCAGGCTTCTATACACTAGCAGCTATCACCGCAGTGCTACTCGCCCCCGCAGCCGCAACGCATAGTGGGTTGGTCGTCTTGCTCACCTTCATGCTAGCTAATTTCTTTGCTACGGGTGCCTGGACCAGCGCCTATCCAACCTTCTCTGAAATCTTTCCCACCCATCTGCGTTCGACTGGTATTGGTTTATCGGTTGGTGTTGGGCGCATCGGTGCTGCGGTCGGTGCCTCATTACTGGTATGGATTGCGCAAGGGCCACTGGGTATTACAGGGGCATTGCTCACGCTGGCCGCGCTCTGGCTGGTGGGAGCAATTGCCATGATTCCCTGGTACTTCTATGGCATTGAGGGCGCACATACTCCGCTTGAGTTGATGGTACCTGACAAGCAAAAGCAGCAGCAATCGGCATAAAACAGACGATGCTAGATACGTCGCCGACGATCTTCAACTCTGCGTGCTTTCAGCTCAAAACGTGGCAGGGTTCCAAGATCGACGGCTTCGATGGGAACGCGCAGATTGAAGGAGACACGCATCTTTTCCTGGATAACAGGAATGAGCGTGGTTGGGCATTCGACTTGCAAGGCAATCTCATCCATCGCACCTTCTTTGGTGACGATAATGCGATACTCGGCAATTTCAGGGAAGCGGTGCAGCACATTGGATAGGGCAGACGGATAGACGTTGACGCCACGCACAATCAGCATATCATCCGCACGTCCAAGCACACCATCAGGCAAAAATAGCAAGCTTCGCCCACAAGGACAGCTATAGCCACCGTGTCGCACCAGATCACCTGTGCGATAACGGATTGCTGGACAGCCCCAGCGTCCCAGGTTGGTCAACACGAGTTCACCTGCCTCGCACCCCGC
>JAJZEJ010000385.1 GCA_021828635.1 Chloroflexota bacterium | reverse complement strand
AACAGTTCTTTGACATATATCATCAGGAGCAAAATCAGCTAGGCAAATAGCACCAATCTCATTTGTTAATAGTGCTATAAGCAAATCACGTGTTAGACTATTTGTACGAATGATGCTCCAATTACTCATTTTACTCCTCCTGAAAAACTTCTATGCCTATGTTTTCAACGCCGACATACTTATCAAACAGGTAAAAGAAGCAAGCTCGGTTAAAAAAATCAGCAACATCACTAAAACCTCGATCAAGCAGAGCATATGCTAGATCTGCTTCTGCAATTTTCCAACGTTGCTTAAACCATGTAGAGACAAACTCAGGGCGAATAGTATAGCATCGGGCAACGGCATCTTGCCCCCACAGCTTCTTGTTAAAGGTATGTACTGCAAGAACAAGTTTCTGCAAAGGATCGAACAGGCCACTTGTTTTCAAATGCTCTATCAATATCCCACGCCAATTAAAACCACGAGGATCAAACCAGAGACGGACCGCGATTTTGGCGAGCTGCTCCTGCCGAGAAAGCTGCTGTTCCTCGAAGCGCAACCATCTGGAGAGCGATTCGGGCAACTCCTCCTCGTAGCAAAGATTGCTTCGCACTGCTATGTACTGAGCAACGATCCTCATAGGATCGTTGTCCACAAGAGGTATCGCAATGGATTGTGCGGCAATGCTAGCAAGCTGTTCGAGCAAAATGTGGTGGTGTATTCCTGGGTAGTTTTTGCTAAAGAGTTGATAAGCAGTCAAAACATCGGTATCATATATCCATTGTTCATTGTTTACATAGCTACCCTGTTCGTTGATGGACCATGATTGCCCGTGCGAGGTCGCATGCCATTCAAACGAGGTCTCTAAGGGCTTTGCTGGACGAGTGTGCAATGCTTGAAGAAGTTTCAGAGCGTCTTGTTGTTTCAGGTTCGGGTGGTTTTGGTGTACAAACGTCAATAGTTTGTTAAATTCCTGCTGAGAAAGCCCTTTTTCTATCGTATGCTTGCTAATATTTTGATACGACCGTTGATGGAAAGGCAAATCTGTCGCGGTTTCTACAATAGTGTATCCGGTGGCATCTGAAATCATGCCTGCCTCTACCGCGCACGCACAGGCATGTCTGATGTTAACAAGAGCTTCTGTGAGAGTTGCGTAGCCCATGTCTTTAGTCGTATGTAGCACGGCAACTTCATCATCTCCCTCAATCTTTCCATCTCTGTACGCCTCGAAAATCTGCCCAAAACCACGCATACCAAAAGGTGAAAGTTCTGCCGCCCGCAACGCTCCCATACTGGCCGCTCCCCAAACATGAACACCTTGCCTCAGCATATCCAGGATTTCTTTGTGACGTACTGAGGTAGATTGATAGAAAAAACCGTCGATGATAGCTATCAGATCACCGGCCTTTGGGGCAAGTCGGACCAGATCACCACCCATGATAGGTGGATGAATCTCCGCATCGGGTATAAGCGTGGAGATTTGCTCATGGCTGAGCGTTGGGCCAGCAAAAATAAGGACGCGACTCATGACAAGTCCTCCCAGAATAGTGCTTGTGGAAGAATGACAAAGACGACGGGAATGTTGAAGTCCTGGTGGCTTAGGTCAACGATCATGGGAGCCGTACCAAAGGCGGAGACTATGCGTTGAACGACTTTGTGAAGGTCTTCCTTCAACGAAAAGGAAGGTGATATAGGTGAGGAGATATCTTGAAAATTTCTTTGTAGTTGCTCTTTGCTGCGTGTAAACGAAGAAAAAGCTGACCACCCTTGCAATCTTTGATAAGAGAAGCTCTGGATATCGTCACGGCTGCCAGCTATCATGGTTAAGCGTGTTTGGGCTGCTTCGGTTAAAGCTCGACTGAGAGCAACATCGTGATCGATATGACACCCACACCCTCCGGTCACGATAGGATAGCTGGCGGAGGTAATCATGGCCTTAAAACAGGCTAGACCGGTAGCCCCACTTGCGTAAGAAACGCGAAGTGTGACCCGTGCTTGCTTGAGTTTTTCAATAAGGTAACTTGAGGCTACTCCGTTAACAGTGTCGAGGTCTACAGATACGGGATGTATTTGCTCTCTCTGCACTCTTTCAAAGGTATCACGTTCTATGATCTCATAGAGTGCATGAAGAACGGCTTCTTCAAAACTATTGCCACTTGCCAGCCCATTCGATCTCGCGGAAAACGTAGGTGGACACCACTCGTTTTTGACAGTAAAGTCGAGACGCACGAGGTCAGCCGGTACATAGGTCTGTTGAGGAGGCATGGCTGAGCCAGGTAAAAGCGTTGCGGGAAACCATTCAAGCTCTAAAGCGTCATGAAGAACATGGTGCTTATGCACATTTAGATGAGAGAGAGAGTAGGGTAACTGCGAGGTCATTTCCCCAAGAGTGGCTCGTGTGGATACAACATCAGGTTGTTCCGCATGCCATCCTTCAATTGCTTCCATGATAGCGGATACCCTGGCTAGTGCTTTCGTGATGCCCTTACCCTGTGAAACTGAGATATTTCGTGAGCCAGGACGTATTGCCTGAAAAATAGGAATGTCTAGCTCATCGAGCCGCGTAATATCAGCAACCCGTGTAATACCTATTTTTTGTAAAAAAGGTTGTACACGAGCGAGTGTTTCTTCTGGAGTACACATCCGATGTGTGCCAAGCAACACAGACTTCTTATCAAGAGCGTTGTCTTCGGGCTTATGATGAAAATCTTCCATAGCATGAATACCGGTGGAATATAGCATGCTTCCCTCTTCCTAAAAAGAAATACGGCTCGATATTGTACGTCTCGCCTGGGGTGTAGATGAAGCATGCATCTACGCCTCGTCAACTGGTGTCATGGCTGCGGTTGGTGACGGGGATTGTGCAGACGAGAGCTGTGATGAACGTAATCGTATCAGCGCATAAAAACCACTGAGCAGGAATAGGAGGGCGGACAATGTAAAAATGGTATCAATCGGGCCAATCACAAAGCCCAGGAATGAACCGTGAAAGTTCTTGAGGAGATTACTGGCCAGATAACCGGCTAGCGAAACGGAGATGAGGCTAGCAAGTACACCTAATGGATTTAATGTCCCTAGAGCGCGTCCAAGCATGTCACGCGGCACAGAGCCAAGCGCAATAGGAACAATGGCAATATTGATGGTAGCTTGTGCTACGCCGAGGAGAAGCAGGATACCCAGTGCCACAAAAATATTAGTAGTTCGCGCTAACAGCAAAAAGAGAACCCCAAATCCTAAGATGGCACCAGTGAATAGTTGGGTGATCTTTACCTTGCTCGAAAGTGTCGAAACGAGAACAGAGCCGACTATGACACCAACGCCAAAGAAGCCATCTAGCAGACCGACATTGGTTACGCTGACATGGAGATTGTCTGTCACAAAGAAAATCATCAACGAATTGATAGCACCTGCTCCTAATGAGGCAACGACGATAGTGACATAGAGTACCTGGAGAACGCGATTTTTGAAGGAGAAATTGAGACCTTCAATAAAATCACGCCAGAAATCTGCCTTGCCCGTTTGCTTCGCACTCGTTGCCGCTAAAGGAACATGGACTGCTCGGACACACAAGAACGATACCAGGAATGTCAACGCATTAAACAAC